>JBCBST010000266.1:0-500 GCA_039819115.1 Bacteroidota bacterium | reverse complement strand
GGAGTAGGAGGATGGGAGGTATAGTTGCAGTTCAGGGGATGGCTTCCCCTCTGCACAGTACCCCTGCTATATAGAGCTGACGCTCTAGTGGCTGCCTCTCTAGTAGGAGAAGGTTCCTGGGCAGTTAGTACTGGCTTCTATATAGTCTGCCTGGGGCACTGGGAGGATGGCTATAATGGTCTGCTGAGGGGTTGGATTGGGCTGCACCGTGTTCTCTGTTTCGCGTAGTAGCCTTCCTCTCCTCGAAATAATATCTTGGACTAGGAAGGCTACTACGCGAAACAGAGAACACGGTGCAGCCCAATCCAACCCCTCAGCAGACCATTATAGCCATCCTCCCAGTGCCCCAGGCAGACTATATAGAAGCCAGTACTAACTGCCCAGGAACCTTCTCCTACTAGAGAGGCAGCCACTAGAGCGTCAGCTCTATATAGCAGGGGTACTGTGCAGAGGGGAAGCCATCCCCTGAACTGCAACTATACCTCCCATCCTCCTACTCC
>JBCBST010000265.1:0-565 GCA_039819115.1 Bacteroidota bacterium | reverse complement strand
GTGACATGCAGTGCCATGAAAAGTCTATTTAGTGGTCCCTGTGTTATAAGACCCCCTGTTATAAGATCGGCCTGTTTCATGCGACCGCCATCTTGCCGCTCTAAGTAGCATTTTCAGTAGAAAATGGACCCTGATATGAGACTGCACCCCCATGAGAGACCGCTTCATGACTGCAAAAGGGGCCGTCTCATAAAACAGGGGCCACTGTATACAAGTTTATAATATCCTTGACTGCTTTGCACCATGAGCTACACTCTAAGAATAGTGTTTAGAATTTAAACACAAAATAAAACAATATTTGTCCCCACGTTTTTTACGCGTATTGATCTAAACATGTTTAGAATTTTCCTGTTACATACAATGCATTCTTTGTGTTTAGATTGTAAACATGTTTAGATTGTAAACACAAAATTGAACACGTATTATTCATTATGTGTTTAAACATGTTTAAAAGTAAAACACTATTCTTAGAGTGTGGCATCCTTGAAGGAGGCAACGCCATAACTCTTCGGGATTAACTGCTTGGTCCATTATGACCGCATTGGACTGTGTGACGTAGGTTGCC
>JBCBST010000264.1:0-565 GCA_039819115.1 Bacteroidota bacterium | reverse complement strand
TGTAGTCTCACATCAGGGTAATTTCTACTGAAAGTACTACGTATTGTGGAAGGAGGTGGTCACATAAGACAGGTCGGTCTTATAACAGGGGGTCTTATAACGCAGGGACCACTGTATACTCGCTCACCTGCATTGTAAGAAGATGGGTGGATAAAAGAGTTTTGCATCATACAGTACAACCCAAAAAAAACTTTCAGGAAGATGACAACAGTTACACATCCCAGCGCTACAGTGCTCACCCTCATAGGTGTACCGGAGCGGACTTTTTTTAGGGGGGGCGAGCGTCATTCGCCCGAATTTCATTCAATCATTGGCGCAAATGTGAATGACTTCTTGCCTGAATTTTGCTGCGTTTTGCCCAAATTTTGCTGCCTTTTTGCCCGAATTTCTCAATTTTCCGCCCCCCCCCTTCCAGTACGCCTATGGGCACTGCTCATTCCAAAAAGTAGAAGAATTACATTTGGTGAAATGCACTTCCTGCTACTTTCAGAAAATGACTTGAGCAACCATTCTCTTTTTTAGCTATGGGAATGCTGAGTGATAATAGGGAAAAAATTCAGTTGTC
>JBCBST010000263.1:0-658 GCA_039819115.1 Bacteroidota bacterium | reverse complement strand
CACAGTATCCCAATATAGACCATAAAATCCACGAAAAATGTCATTCCGTAATGTTTTATTTCGTGAAATAACTCATTTTCTGAAAGTAGCCAGCGGGTCCCCTGGCCAATCATATTTGGTGAAATGCTCTTCCTGCTACTTTCAGACTAGAGCTTGACAGCACTGAGGCTGAGGCCAAGCAATGTTATGAAGTTGGAGTCGCTTACTACTTAAGGGTAAATTGATGCTGCTTAACTGTACCAACCCTATATTATATTTGAACAACCCGAAACATTCTATGGCTATGCAAATCGTCAGTTTTGCTTCAAATTTTACATGGAGCATACCAATGGCTTCCTCTTTCCAAAATACATACCAAGGCAATATTTACAACTGTCAAGTATCCCTATTTAATTTACAATCCAAGCTTTTATCCACGCTCTTCTACAAGCATCAATATGCACAAGAGGGCGACAATTTAAAGTTGGTCTGTGAAGTGCACTACCTCCTGCTGCCACCTACTGTTTTTACTGGGCTTTCAAGTATATACAAATGGTATTGAAGTCCTGATTGAAATTCATCAATGTAGATTTGCTTGTATGAAATCCATGTAAAACGTAATTCTGTCACGTTTTATTTCATGAAGTAACTCATTTTCTGGTAGCATCTAGAAGTGACA
>JBCBST010000262.1:0-907 GCA_039819115.1 Bacteroidota bacterium | reverse complement strand
TCACTTTGTAGCCATATATAGCCGGGAGGGTGCGTTATTGGCGGAAATCAAACTCGATTTTTTATTAGGTAACATCATTGATGGTAAGCTGCACCTGGTGGAAAATGACGATCCGGATGCCTATACCATAGGAGTTTATGGATTTACGCTACGTTAACATAGCTTTTTTAGCAGGCACCTTGGCTCTGCTTTCCGCCTGCCATGAAAAAAGGGAATATGATGTCACCTACTATTCTGCTGCCAATTCCCGGGCATTTGTAGCGCATGTGAACGCGTTGGCAGCCATTCATACAGATTCTGTTTCTTTGGCGAATTCTATCTTCCTGATTGTACAGGAAACACAATGTAGTTCATGCCTGTCAGAGCTGCAGTGGTGGGAAGAAAATCAGCAAGAGATAAAGGGAGCCAGGATCTATGTGATGGTAACTACGAAATATATGTCAGTGGGGCAGCTTTTTTTAAAAGAACAAGGCATTACCCTGCCAGCACTATTTGATACCTCGGAAGCATTACTGGCTCAACACATAATCCCCGATGTTCCGGTTAAGGTTTATCTGAACCAGGAACTGGAAATAAAAACTATACAATCAATGCGTGCCGGGCTGGAGCTTGATGATTTTCTGGAAACAGTGAATGAATAAAATATTCGTTCGGTACTAACTAGCTGATCGGAGTGACTTCTAACGTTTTAAACTCCATGCCCAATAGCTCTGTAAGGATCTCCTTTGCTGTTCCTGTGTTCACACGTGCTCCCAGTTTAATAAGTATGTTGTACAAACCAACGTGAACCCGGGTGGTATAAATAAAATGCTGAGACCCACGTGGTTCATTACTTAGCGGTGCTTCCTTAGTAAAATGACGTATAGTCTGATCGAATTCGGGTTTACCAAAATCGAACACATCGTAC
>JBCBST010000261.1:0-1033 GCA_039819115.1 Bacteroidota bacterium | reverse complement strand
AAGGCTCTGTTCTGGACCGTACAAGAAGGTAGCATTGATGAAATTAATGAACTTAACATACTCTGGGCTTCCATCCGCACAATGATGAAATGTACAGAAGCACCCGGGGCACAGCCGGATTATCTACTGGTAGATGGAAATCGATTTACCGATTCGCTTATCCCTTTCCAGTGCGTGGTGAAAGGAGACGATAAAAGCGCAAGTATCGGAGCGGCATCCATTCTGGCTAAAACGTATCGGGATCGGTTTATGGCTGACCTTGCAAAGGAGTACCCGGAGTTTGGGTGGGAGCATAACGTAGGTTACCCAACTCCGTATCATAAGCGCGCGTTATTGAAAACGGGGATTACAAAATGGCACAGAACCAGTTTTAAATTGGGCACAGAAAAACGATACAACTACCGGTAGATACTGAATTCCCGTTTATACAAATCCATATTCAAGACGAGAGCGAGCATAATCGAATTGGCGAGAAATGATGTTCCCCCATAACTCACAAACGGCAAGGGAATGCCAACAACGGGAAGCAACGATAATGCACTACCCAGATTCACGTAAAAGTGAATAAACAATACTGCCACCACGCTTACCGTGACTAACTGGGCGAAGGGATGTTTATGGTTGCCGGCAATATTAAGCATGCGGATAAACAGGAATGCGAAAAGCAGGATCACCAATCCTGCACCAACAAACCCGAATTCTTCTCCGATTACACAGTACACAAAATCGGTCCACATAGCGGGAAGGAATTTGAGCTGAGTTTGGGTGCCTTCAAGAAATCCTTTTCCTGTTAATCCTCCGGATCCAACTGCTGTTTTGGCCTGAATCACGTTCCATCCGGCCCCTGTAGGGTCGAGAGCTGGATTGGTGAAGGTTAAGACCCGCGATACCTGGTGAGGTTTTAAGATCTGCAGCAGGGCAACCTGTACCCCGATTACCGTCAAAACACCGGCGATAAAAGAACCAATGGTTAACCATGCTCTGCGTTGGATAAAAAACACAGCTCCTGTTATCAAAAGAACAGCCACGGCAC
>JBCBST010000260.1:0-1115 GCA_039819115.1 Bacteroidota bacterium | reverse complement strand
GTCGAAAAAGCCTGGAAACTCTTTTCGTATCGTATTCACGATATACATGCCGGCGTTGGCGTGTATTTGCTCATCAATGGAAGTCCAGGCAATGATATTGCTGATATTCTTCATCACCCCCTTAAAGCGGGTAAAGGACAGAATAATGGCAAACTGACTGAACAACGAGACGTTTTCAATCAGGATGGAAAAGAGGATGAGCGAAGATACATAACTCTGTTTATCCGAAGACCGGGTATTAGACAGCGCCTCAGTCAGGTAGTCGATCCGTTTGCGGATAACCGGGGTTTCTACCAGGGTTTCAAACTCGTTATTGTATCCCAATACATCTAAAAGACGGGAATAGGCTTCAGAATGGCGAAACTCACATTCAGCAAAGGTGCTTCCTAATCCATTAAACTCCGGTTTCGGAAGTTGGTGATACAAATCACCCCAGAATGATTTAACGGCCACTTCAATCTGTGCAATGGCTAACAGGCTTCGTTTTACCACCTCTTTTTCAGCAGGGCTGAGATGTGCGTGAAAATCCTGGACGTCGGCGGTGAAGTCTACTTCTGAATGTACCCAGAACGACTTGTTGATAGCGTCGGTAAACTGGAGGACTTCGGGGTATTCAAATGGTTTGTAATTAAGGCGTTTATCAAAAATACTCATATCACTTTTTTTGGATGTTAATAACAAAAAGCAATATGGACGAAACGCTATGCTATGCTTCTACCCGGAATGGTCTGAGGGCAGAGAATAGATCGGTGCTCGGACATTTGCTCTTTATGCGAAAACAAAATCCATACACTCTGGGAAGGTAATCTGGCTTATGGCCTTAAAGAGGCCACTTACAGTTGCGCAACAGCTCACGATTCTCACGTGATTCCCCTTGTTTCAGCCCGAAGGTTACATCGGGAAGCCCTGAGGTATAAGGTTGATTTAAAAAAAGGATTTTATCGTATAGTTAAAACATAAAGTTATCAACAGGTGTTGATAACTGTTATTTAAAACAATGGGATATGATCAATCGGATTTACGCATCCTGTTTTGTGTTAAAAATATTCGATGACTATCGTTTGTTCTCTATGAGATTTTTCGAGGCTTATATCCTTACGAGTTAACAGGATGCG
>JBCBST010000259.1:0-1144 GCA_039819115.1 Bacteroidota bacterium | reverse complement strand
GAACCGGAAGCACTTCCGGTTCAGAACCTGGTTCCGATGTAGCTGTATCTCTGAATAAAACTACATTAGATAATGGTAGTTACTTTACTTTGGTAGGTAATCCATTTGCATCGAATTTTAATACGAATAATCTTACGGTAGACGCCGGTGCAATCCAGAACAATATCGTTTTTTGGGATAATGCCGGAGGTTCTTATTCTACTCAGGATCGTACGGCTTCCAGCGGATATATCATTGCTCCCTGGCAAGGTTTTTGGGTTGAGGTGGCTAGCGGTAATGCTGCAACGCAGGTTACCTTTCCAACTGCCGGTAAGACCAGTTCTTCAACAACGGATACCTTTTTTGGTAAATCAGCTGAGCAAAGAGGCGATTTAGGTTTTGCACTTACTTCAGAAACAACCAATGATGAATCCATTCGCTTGAGCTTCAGGGAAAATGCAACCCTTGGATATGACTTAAGCGATGCATCCAAATTTGTTCCGTTACTCACCGAATATGCTACCATGGCATTTGTTGGAAATGTAGAAGGAAGTGATAAGCTACAATCTGTTTTTTCTGTTCCTTTTGATCTTACGGAGGAAATTACCATTCCACTTGAACCCAGCTTTATAGGCGTTTCTGGTGCGTTTACTCTGTCCTGGGGAAGCTTGGAACAAGTTCCTGCCAACATGGAACTCACATTGTATGATTACAAGACAGGAGCTGTAATAGACTTATCTGAACAAAATGAGTATGCCTTTGAGGTAGAAGAAACTCAGCAAAAGTCTGCCAGGTCTATCCTGGATGTTCAGGCTGTTGAAATGGTATCTGAGGATACTAATCGACGGTTTGCATTAGTGCTTACACCATCTCAAACCACCGTATCCAATGAGGAAGAAGTAACCGTTGAACGATTTGCCTTAGACCAGAACTACCCGAATCCGTTCAACCCTACGACCAACATCCGGTACACGGTTCCAAACAGTGGACTGGTTAACGTATCGGTATACAACGTGATGGGGCAAAAAGTGGCTACCCTGGTCAACAGCACCCAAAGCGCGGGTACCTACACCTCAACCTGGAACGCCGCCAGCAGCGCCAGCGGGATTTACTACTACCGCCTGGAAAGCGCCGGTCAGTCCATTACCCGTCAAATGACCCTCAT
>JBCBST010000258.1:0-1188 GCA_039819115.1 Bacteroidota bacterium | reverse complement strand
CCTCACTCAAGACTTTATCTATACATAGCATCATGAAAACACGCATTCTATTTACTCTGACACTGATAGCGGCCTTTGTGGCCGAAGTAGCCCAGGCTCAGCCGGGCTTACCGAGTGCTCCTACTCAGGCCCCGATTGATGGAGGGCTTGGTATCCTGGCGGCAGCCGGTGGGGCGTATGCCCTGAAGAAATTGCGGGACCGCCGCAAAGCCCGGTCAGAAGGGGAAGAACTGGATATCTGACCCGTCGAGATCTTCCGGTACCGGTATCGATTTATCGGTGGCCCGAAAGAGCATACCAAAAAAGCCCTGGCTGTGATAGCAACCAGGGCTTTTTTTATCGTATTAATCAGAAGATTTACTTCGCTTTCTCGTACTTCTTTTGAAGATGAGGCACACCGTCTAAAATCCAGTCCGCTGGTTCCTCTCCTTTTACGTAATAATCAAAGTACTCCATCATACGAACGAGAAAGTCTTTCGAATTGGCTTCATTTCTAAGATGATGACCCTCTCCGGGATACGACAAGAAGATGACCTCTTTCCCCATACGACGTGCTGCATTATAAAACTCAAGCCCCTGGCTCCAATCCACAGCTCCATCATCCGTACCATGCAGAATCATGAACGGTGTTGAGATATTTGGCACATGAAACATGGGGTTTTGCTCCTGGTACAACGCTCTGTGTGTCCAGGGTGTAACACCTCGTCCCATTCGTACCTGGCCGATTTCCATAATACCATGATGATTCGTGCCTGTGTTGCCATAAATGTTGTTGTAGAAGCTTTCCAGGTTTGTTGGAGGAGCTCCAGTAACTACTGCTTTGAATATATCGGTCTGGGTTACGATGAACGAAGACTGATAACCACCCCAACTGTGCCCCTGCAGACCTATACGATCGGGGTCGGCTACTCCCTCGTCAATAACGGCCTGTACAGCAGCTGATATTCCATCCAGAGAACTGGTACCTGGTCGTCCTTCTTCAAAAAGAATATCAGGCATAAACACGGCATATCCATTACTTGCATAGGTACTCATATGTGGCCGGTCGTCGTACCTGGGGAACGCATATTGATGATGACGATCCGACATGGTCTCATAAAAATAGATAATTGTAGGATAGGTCTTCCCTTCCTCATAGTTGGCTGGCAGGGTTAACGTGCCCTGTACTTTTTGACCACGTCCATTCTC
>JBCBST010000257.1:0-1234 GCA_039819115.1 Bacteroidota bacterium | reverse complement strand
TTCAGCGCCACCGATGCCCCAGGCGATATCTCCCCACTGGTTTACGTCGAGCAGCTTATTCGTTGGGCAAATAAAAAGGCGGGGAAAGGCTCCCGTTATTTCGAGAGTATGGGTGCCCGGTTCGAAGGCTTCCAACGTAGAAAAATCGGTGGTAAAATCTCCTTGTGCGGAGGTATGGGACCCTGCCTGTACCACCTCAAACTGTGCGTTTCTCCAGGTGTATTCAAAGTTGTAGGTAAAATCCCCATCCAGGCGAATGGTGATCGCATCTCCGGCTTCCACCTGCCAGGTGGTGATAAAGTCCGTAGGATTGTCGAGGAGAAAGCATTCTATGGTGCCTTTGCCTTCATCCAAGATGCTCCACCTGTTATCATCAATTAAGCGCTGCCGGGCCTCCCCTGCCTCGTCACTGCAAAAAGAAAGCCCCTGTGCACCTAACGTCACATTTTGCTGTACCTGTAGCCCCGACCAGCTAATGAGCAGGGAATCGTAATTCGCTGTGGACAGCCCTGAGCCATTCAGCATAAATGACATGAACCTCACGCTGCTCACGTCCCAACTACCCAGGTCCTGGTTAAAGGATTCCGCATCAAGAAACATCTGACTCATATCCGTCACACTACTCACGTCCCAGCTGCCCAAGTCCTGGTTAAAGGATTCCGCATCTCGAAACATCCCAAACATTTGCGTCACGCTGCTTACGTCCCAGCTGTCCAGATCCTGGTTGAAGGAGGCCGCATCTCGAAACATCGTGTTCACATCCCTTACACTGCTCACATCCCAGTTGCTTATATCCTGGTTGAAGGATTCCGCAAAGGAAAACATGTTGCTCATATCCGTCACGCTGCTCACGTCCCAACTGTTCAAGTCCTGGTTAAAGGAACGCGCACGCTCAAACAACGCCGTCATATCCGTCACGCTACTCACATCCCAGTTGCTTATATCCTGGTTGAAGGATTCCGCACCCGAAAACACCCCGTTCATATTCGTCACGTTGCTCACGTCCCAACTACTCAGATCCCGGTTGAACGAAGTCGCTTCGAAAAACACCCCGCTCATATTCGTTACGTTACTTACATCCCAGTTATCCAGATCTCCGTTGAAGAAATCTGCACCCTCAAACATGACGACCATATCTGTCACGTTAGTCAAATCCGGAGTATCGGTGGCGCTGAAGCCCGTGCCCGGCCACTCCTGGAAACTACTCTGCATGCTGCCCCAGGCGATGTCTCCC
>JBCBST010000256.1:0-1397 GCA_039819115.1 Bacteroidota bacterium | reverse complement strand
CTTTCTGGATTACCTGAGTACCTTTGAATTCAAGGGTACCATACTTTCAGCAACTGAAGGCGAGTTCTTCATCATGAAAAGAAAACTCTTCAAGGAGTTTTAAAAAATCGCTGAGCCCGGCAAAAATTACATACCCACCGTTAAAAGGAAGTTTCCTGAAGAAAAAGTCGAACGCCGCAGTCTCTTCGGTTCTATGAGATAAAAAATACCCCTGAGCCATGGTAAGCTCATATAAGTCGGTAAACAACGCCGGGTGTTTAAACATGGGGTTGGATAAGGTTAACCTAAAATAGCAAAGGCCCGGAATAAACTCCGGGCTTTTAAGCCGGTATGACGCTTATCCCCGGTAGTTCTTACGCTCGATGAATTTTTTGATCTTCTTATTACCGATCCAGACTTTCTGATTGGTTTCTACATTAACCAATTCCATGTTTACGGTATAGAACACGGCCAGTTCCTTTCCACTGATTGCTTCATCCACAATAGAATTGATATTTCCAATCAGCATATAATCGGCCCCCAGTTCCTGCGCCATTTTCTTAGTGGTTTCGATACTGGCAAACTGTTGTTGCTCTGCTCTTTCCTGTCTGATATCTGCGCGTTCTTCCGCGTTGGCAACCACGCTAACAGATCCGGAGTTAACAAAGGCACGCTCAATCTCTTTGGTAAACACTTCCGTATCGATGTGTTCCATACTTTCGTTGCGTACACGGCCAACGATTACAACGGGTGATTTTTGATTATCCCTGCTGTGCTGATTGAGCCATGGGCGTGTTAATGCTTCGGTAATCATTTCTTCCGAGACGAGTCTGGCATCCGTGTCATTCCATTTTCCGGAAAGATCGGTTTGCGTACCGGGGTCGATACGAGTCACTTTGTTTGAAGGGGTGCATGCCATCATCAACGCAGTGATTATGGTTATAAATGCAAGGTGTTTCATGACTGTGAATAGTTATGAGTTGGTGTTAATATGAATAAATTGATTCCAGTAGTTCAAGTTCTGTGTCCGGGCCCATTTGAACATCAAAAGTCTCGGTAAATACAACATTACCGCTGCCGTTTATGTATTCCATTCTGATTTGGTGTTCGCCTGCCGGGAGTTGTACCACGTTCATCCATGCCTGCCCGGGGAGGGTTTGCCAGCCTCTTAGATCTGCTTTTTCGGTTGCTTCCTGGCCAATTAAACCCAATAAACTGATAAATCCCCGAAGGATTTCTCTATCCTCATCGACAAGGTTGGTTGCTACCTTACTACCTACTGCTTTCGTAGTAGCTCTCAGTAAAGAACGTGCATAAATGATAGGTTCTTTCGATTTATATACCTCAGCAGCTACTACATCCATTTCTTCAATAAGCTTAAGTGGTATCTGTTTTTTGCCATTGATTACCGCTCGTAC
>JBCBST010000255.1:0-1431 GCA_039819115.1 Bacteroidota bacterium | reverse complement strand
TGATTCCATCCAGCCTTATCGAAAATGTAGTTACCCTTAAAACATTTACCCCAGATAAGGCTGGATGGAATCAGATCCAACTGGAATGCTTTTTTATCCGGATCTGCTGTGGGTAGCTCAATCCCGTTCATGTGCGTGGATGAGTAACGCTCACCCAAACCACGTACATAGACATATTTACCGCCTACCACCGAAGCACCCACCACTTTTTTCATCACTCCTGCGGCATCACCAGCACCCGTATTGGATATGCTTTCGGCAGAAATGGCATCGCTGAAGGCAATGGATTTTTGGCGTTGTCTTAAGAGACCGGCTTCATTATTCAGAACAGCCTCGGCTGTTACTGTAATTTCACCCAGTAGTTCGGATTCTGGTTGTAAGGCAATGTCGACTTTAAGGACTTCTCCGGCTTTTATCTCAATACCTGTTATGGTTTGCTTTGCATAGGAGATATAGCTCACTTCAAGATTGTAAATGCCTGGTTCCAGACTTCGTATAGTATACCTGCCATCTATATCAGTGGAGGCTCCTTTAATTGTACCCTGAATTACGACGTTAACGCCAATCAGAGTTTCACCGGTTTCACCGTCTACTACAGTACCTGTCACAGAACCTGTAGATTGCGCCGCTGCTGTCATTGAAATTAGAGTAGCAAAGAGAACAGCAATTGCGACTAGAGAAAGAATGTATTTCACGCGTGCTGATAGTTTATTTACGTGTTAGATTTTGGTCTAAAACTATCGTGCAACGTTTGCGGTACTGTTAACCGCAGTTTATGAATTTGTTACTGGTTTATTACCCAAATGTTAAGCCGGCTCAGATTCCCCATCGTCTTGGTTAGTGGCTTTTTCAGGTTGTTCAGAATCAGAAACCGTGGCTTCTTCAACGGGTTCAACTTCTTCCACTTCCTCTTCCTGAGTTTTTGAGCCGTTTGTAAACGCCTCGTAGGTCGTTTGTTCATCAAATGGTCGTTTTCCGATCAGTGTTTCTAAATCAGACTGGAACAGAATCTCTTTTTCTAACAACTCTTTGGCAAGGATTTCAAGCTCTTCTTTTTTCTCAATGAGCAAGTCTTTAGTTCGTTGGTAAGCATCATCAATGATTTTCTTTACCTCTTCATCGATGATTTTTGCCGTGGCTTCCGAATACGGCTTATTGAATGCGTAATCGTTCTGCTTAGAATCATAGAAGGAAATATTGCCAATGCGTTCGTTCATCCCGTAATTAACAACCATTCCGTAAGCCATTTTAGTAATCCGTTCCAGATCACTCAGTGCGCCGGTAGAAATTTTACCAAATATGATCTCCTCGGCTGCCCTACCACCCAGCGTCATACACATGGTATCAATCAGCTGATCGGTTTGATGCAGGAACTGTTCCTTCGGCAGATATTGGGCATATCCAAGAGCAGCAAGGCCACGAGGTACGATG
>JBCBST010000254.1:0-1451 GCA_039819115.1 Bacteroidota bacterium | reverse complement strand
ACTCTTACGATGATGGCGGCCTTTGTGGCCGAAGTAGCCCAGGCTCAGCCGGGCTTACCGAGTGCTCCCACTCAGGCCCCGATTGATGGAGGGCTTGGTATCCTGGCGGCAGCCGGTGGGGCGTATGCCCTGAAGAAACTGCGGGACCGTCGCAAAGCCCGGTCAGAAGGAGAAGAACTGGATATCTGATCAGTAGGTATCCATTCCAGGTTATTCCAGTCAGGCACACCAGCTAAACAAACTGGAACGAGCATATCTAAAGCCTCAGCTGAACATCGTGTTTAGTTGGGGCTTTTTTATTTCCAATAACTGAAGAGGAGAGGGATGGATTTAGTCGCTGCTAAAGGATTGGGTATAAAATAGGGTTGATCAAAACATGAAGATTTCGTTATTTGACACGTTTAATGAAAGCGGTTACAGGGATTTGGTGCGGTTTTTCGGGTTTCCTGTGCCTATTTAATATCTAACATACTTAATCAATTCAAATAATGATGAAAACGGTTACAAGGTTTGCGGTTTCACTACTGGCAGGGGTACTCTTTGTGGGCTTATCACATGCTCAGGTTTCTTACTCTGGTAACGGAGAATCTGGATTCGGTGGACCTATAGGCGGTTCTACGATGTCAATCACGGACGACGGTGTCACAGTTACAGTTACCTTTACTAAAGGTGGCGGAGATTTTAACGATACATTCGTTTTGTATATCGATAATGGCGGTACGGGAAGATCTACGATTGGAACGGAAGTAAATGACCGTGCGGACGCAAATAGAGCAGCTATTTCTTTCATGGAGGCAGCTACAACTGAAGTATTAACGTTCCCCAGCGGATTTGAAGCAACACACGCAATCGCAATAAACACCTCTTTTGGAGGACTATGGTCTATTCCAAACTCCGGATCCATTAGTAATAACGGACTGACATTTGTTACCGGATTGGGAGGGGATGGAAATCCTTCTTCAAATACAGATGCCAGTTTTACGTTTAGTTTTTCTTTTAGTGATATCGGCTTGGAAGATAGTTCTGGTGTAGCGTTTCAGTTTATCGGAACATATCTGAATCCATTTGGAGGTGACGGTAGTTTAGGATTTGCATCAAATGAGGGCTTTGGATCCGGATTTCCTGGATCTAATATCGCTCAGGCGTCGGCTACACTAACTGGTTCTGAGATGTATACTTCGGTTTTTGTTGATGGAACAGCGGGTTGGAGAATGCTTTCTTTACCCATTACGGGGGGCGCCATAGACGACATTTCAGATGACACTGCTATTCAGGGGGTTGACGGTGGTAGTGATGGCACGGCTGCTTCGAATTTTTATACCTATAACAGTTCAGGAGCTTATGGGATACCGGGTAATATCTTTTCTTCGTTTGGAGATGGATATGGGTTTATCACTTATTTTTATGACAATACCGACAATGGGAGTTCTGCGCTTCCATTAACGTTAGAT
>JBCBST010000253.1:0-1470 GCA_039819115.1 Bacteroidota bacterium | reverse complement strand
GTATACACTTCGTTATGAGAAGGCAGGCTCGAAAGTCATCCTGGAAAAAAAGGCATAAAAAAACCCGATACCTTGAAATAAATTTTTAAACGTTGGGGTCATCTCAGTTTAAAAAGCTACTCTCTCGTACAAGGTACCGGGAAGCTACATGGGTATAAGACGCAAAAAACTCACAATAAGTTTCTCGGCAGCTGTTAAAAAATCATAAACAGATTTTGATTAAAAAAAATCGAGCTGAACGCCTTCCGTTCGAATGAAATGTTCGGTTTTCAACGGGAAAGAGCGCTGGTTCAAACCCAGGCGCTGGGTATGAAGGGCAAACTGATCTTTGATCTGCTGTGCATAGCTCCCCTCACCACTATTTCTTTTACCAAACTCGTTATTATTGAGCTTGCCGTTGCGCATATTCTTGATCTTGTTGAACACTTTATTCTTACGATCGGGGAAATGATCGTCCAGCCATTTCATAAATAAATCTTTTACCTGGTAGGGAAAACGGATAATCGTGAAGCCTGCATAGCTGGCTCCTGCACGTGCGGAAGATTCTAATATACCCACGAGTTCATGATCGGTTAATCCGGGTATAATAGGAGCTACATTAACACCGACCGGAATTCCGGCTTTGGCAAGTTCCTCGATCGCTTTAAACCTTCTGACGGGGCGCGATGTTCTGGGCTCCATGATTTCGGTAAGCGATTTATCGAGGGAGGTGATGGAGATCATAACCTTCACACAGTTGAACTCATTGAGCTGTTTCAACAGATCAATATCGCGCGTAATGAGATGATTCTTGGTGATCATTCCCACCGGATTCCGAAATTCGGCCAGAACCTCAAGACAACCACGTGTAATCTTTAGCTTACGCTCAATGGGCTGGTAGATATCGGTAATACCGCTCATTGCAATAACTTGTGGTTTCCACTTTGGGGATTGAAGGGTTTGCTTCAACCGCGATGCCGCATCGTATTTGACCACGATCTTAGATTCAAAATCTACCCCTGATGAAAACCCAAGGTACTCGTGATAGGAGCGCGCAAAACAATAAATGCAGCCATGTTCGCAGCCCCGGTATGGGTTCAAACCTGCCTCAAATGGAATGTCCGGGCTTTTGTTAAAGGAAATCACATTCTTTGTGTCATCCCGAATGAGCTGAGTTTTGGAAACAGGAACCTCACCGGTCTGTTCGTGCTGATCGTATTCAATCAGCGCTCCGTCTTCAAATCGATTTTCTGGATTATAGGACGCACCGCGTCCACGAATGGGAATAGAATGGGATGACATAGTCTTACACATATTTTATACATATGTTATAAAAAGACCAGACGAACACCAAATAAAAAACCCTCCGAAGAGGGCTTTCATCATTTCTTATACGCTGGGTAACAATCTAAAATACCTGCTTACCTGCTACCCATCAATGTTCCACCTTTAGCTTCCACAGCTCGGTAACCGGACCTTCAAAATAATCGC
>JBCBST010000252.1:0-1482 GCA_039819115.1 Bacteroidota bacterium | reverse complement strand
GTTAGCCTGGATTTCCAGCTTTTAAATTTTCCATCTGTATAAAAGTTATTATGCCAAAGAATAGTTAAAAGCCCATTAAACAAACAGACTTCACGAACGAGATGTTCTAATGCTTCTTCAACATCATCAGAGCCGCCCATATATGCCGGATTCCGTAACGTAGCGTCCATAATCGTCAAAGGTAATTCAATAAATGAAAAGGGACGTTGGTGTACTATATCATAAGGGTAAAATGGAAAACAGTATCCATGTCTGAATCCGATATGTTCCGCAAAACCCATAGTGGTATCATAGGTTAGGCCACTATCTTCTATCAGTGTTCCGTACGCCGAAGGTTCAGCTGACAGAAAATGAAACCGGTTTCCGTACACAGCCCGATCGAATCGTTTAATCTCGGTTTCTAAAAGATGGGCATGTACGCCCGTTCCCAGACTACCATGAACTCCGATTTCTGAGCCTTGCCGTTCAATATCATCAAAATAGGGCTGGACCTGTTCCAATTTATAATCAGCGTTAAACTTGTCTTTTTTAGGCAAGAAAAAAAAGGTGGAACGGATACCCTGAGTTTTTTCAAAATGCAGGATATCATCGATATTCTCCCAGGTGTCTTTTTTGAATAATCGGCGAAATAACAGTTTTGTCATTTCTAATCCACGCCCTTTTTTCAAGGCATGCAAACCATCCTCTTTCCATCCACCGTTTATCTTGTCAATGTCGTGTGATATGGAAATGGCGATATCATCATCAGGCCAAAGTTTTCGGGTTACTTTTGTATTGGTTACCTGTTCGATAGCCTGCTTCAGAATATCAAAATAGTAGTTAACTACAGGAGTTTTCATATATCCATGCTGATACTGAAAGCTTTCCTGATACGGATACCGGCCGAAGTCATCCCTCTTTTGGGAATGATACTCCTGCCAGCCGCTTAAAAAGTAAAACGCACTTCCAATGATATCCATCCGGATCTGAACACCGGATTCGGTGTGTTCAATTATGGTTTCCGGGGTGGCAGAGTCAGTAGAAAGGAAAGGGATTTCTGTAGATTTCCAAACCTTCTTGTGAACGTAAGGGGGAGCAGGGCTGGTGCTTTGAAAAAAAGAGGAGGTACGATCTGCTATTCGAATATCACCCCGGGTTTCACCATATGTAATAACCGGAATAAGTTCACACGAATAGATCATGAAAAAGGTGGATAGAATATAGTCGAAATAGTGCTGCACGGATTAATCTCCGGGATTCAGGACTGTGTTGACCAGACGCTCCGTAAGTACTTTTCTTGAAAAAGGATGTGGTTCGATCCCTTTTACTGAAAAATGATCGGGGTGAGTACCAAACCGATTGAGGATAGTTTCAATGTATATGGATATCCCTTCGGTGTCATTATGCTCAAACGTGTGTCCTAATGC
This sequence comes from Bacteroidota bacterium, assembly GCA_039819115.1. Taxonomy (GTDB): domain Bacteria; phylum Bacteroidota; class Rhodothermia; order Balneolales; family Balneolaceae; genus JBCBST01. Next base: position 76 of record JBCBST010000252.1, on the reverse strand, counting down.
ATAGTCGTTCACTGTCCGGGCAGCATCTCCATCGGTAGCTCCAATCAGTAGAATTGGTCGTTTGGCGCCGATATAG
>JBCBST010000251.1:0-1505 GCA_039819115.1 Bacteroidota bacterium | reverse complement strand
AAACCCTGATTTCTCCTTTTATACCATCCGGATAACTCCTGAACCAAAAGGAAATGTGCTTATTTTTAATCTTGTCTGAAGCATATACGCCTCCTCCGTATATAGCGTAATCATCAGAATTCAGGCTGCTTTCCACCAGTAGGCCGTTTTTATAGTAGGCGTACTGACCGACCAGTTGATCCAGATATCTACCGGCAACCGGTTTATCAGATTTAACGACTTCAAGTATTACCACCAAGCTGTCGGTGCCATCGGTGGTACCCACCCACGTTCCAGCAAAATGATGGCGATCAGTCAATAAGCTCCAGTCTATTTCCTGGGCGGTGGATTTGCATGTAATAAGTAGAACGAAAACCAGTATATAAGGTAGTGTCTTCATGGTCGCATCTCTTAGCGTTCCAATAGGGTGCTTACGTCTCCACTTTACGAAGGGTAATTTTAGTCGGAATATTAAAGGGAATTACTATTCTCTTTGGCTGATCATTTGTACGTACCATGCCATGCTTATTCCTATGGGATAATTCCCAAACCCCTTCATCAGGATATTTCTCAGTCAACCAAACTGTAACCCTGCCCCAATTATCATCGGGGTAACTTCTGAATAAAAAGGAAAGGAATCCTGCACCGCTATTCCCTTTTACATACCTCAACCCTCCAGCTGATAAGGCTTGTTCCTCTGAGCTAAAACTGCTCTCTACCAGCTGGCCGTGTTTATAGTAGGAATACTGACCAGCCAATTGATCAAAATATCGGTCATAACTTTCCAGATATGACTGAACCACTTCGAGTTTTACAATCAAACTGTCGCTGCCATCGGTTGTACCCACCCAGGTTCCTGCAAAATGGTAGTAATCAGGAAATTGTACAGAGTTCCAATCTATTTCCTGGGCGCTGGATCTGCAGGTGGTAAGGAAAACAAGAATCACTAAGTAAGAAAGGGATTTCATAAGAGTCTACATTAGGAGTTATGAGTTAGTTTTGGGTCAGGACGTACAATCAGCGTTTATAACGGTAAGAGTGTTCGGGTTTGGTCGTTCTATCGCTTGCCAGTTAGTAAAATTGGAATTCCCCTTAAATAGCATAAGACCAGAATCCCGGATCATGTTTAGCAAAGCCATCTCTGCTTTTTGTGCTTCTGGTAGAAAAAATAAGGCCTCTCTTTGGACGTTATATTCATGTTCAAAATTTGTGAACGCGGCATCGCTTGAGAAGTGGGTGTTGGCAAAGCTTATGAATGCAGAGAGATCGGTGATCTTCAGTGAGTAACTGGTGCCATGAGCCGTTACAACCGTAGAAGTAAAGGTCTTGTAGTCCCTCATGTGTCCGCTTCGGTTTATCAGGTATAGAAAGCGTAAATCTTCCCCAGAAAAGGTTCCAAATGAATCCGATCCAAAATGGGAATGCATCATCCCATCAGCCCCCAGCCCCGAGATGGTAATCACCATCTGGTGCTCGCCGGGTTGTCCTTGCTGGTAGTTATAGATATTGGTGTTCATAGCTCCCTG
>JBCBST010000250.1:0-1586 GCA_039819115.1 Bacteroidota bacterium | reverse complement strand
CTGCTACTAAGGTGTTTTTACGATCATTAAAGTACTTGGTAACAGTACTTCTTGCCGTAAGCTCTTCAGCAAAGTGATCATGCCACAGTGTAGCAATACCACCATTGTTGACATATCCAGGTCCGGCCAGGATAAATGTAAAATCATCCGTCCCTTCAAATTCTGTTGCCGGAAACGTAACAATACTTTCCGGGTCGAATTCGCTATCCACATTCAGAGGTCTCCAGTTTCTTCCGTTTGCGTCAGCTCTTAGCCGGGTAAATAATCTACTGATCTGAACATCATAAAACGCCGTCTGCGAAATGGTTTGTGTCCATTTTATATAAGACAGATTACTATCGTGCGTGTATGTGTTAGCGTTGTCTAAAAATCCATTAGAAAACCTGAACTGGAAACCAGGTAAAATCTGAGTATCCGCAGCTGTAATCTGCAACATCCTCGTATTCTGGTTGATAGTTAGCGACCGTTGGTATGCCGCCTGCAACTTCATTCCCGGCTTAATGTTGTAGGTCAACTTCATCATGCCGTTCCACCTATTGCCCTGTCGGGGCGACCAAAAATCGCTGTCTACAATTGATGAGCTGATTTGATTTGCAGCCAACTTTGTATATCCATCCGTTAACCCAACCTGCCCCGTCATGAAAAACGTCATGTTTCCGGGCAGGTTTATCCCCAGAGCCGGAAGAACTTTTTCTGTGAGAAGGCTGGGACCACCAAGAGTAAATTCATACAAATCGGTAAAGAAATTGGCCTGATTTGACATGTTGTTATTCCCAACATTGTCCCTCTGATGAGTAAACGTACCCTCATACCGGTCCCCACCGCTTTGGGTCTGCACGGATACCACACCGGAAGTAACATCGCCATATTCTGCACCTACACCACCAGTTATCACCTCTACATTACTAAATGAATTGGAGCCTAAATCAAGCCCGAATCCTGTACCGGCCAAGGGATCCTGAGCCGAGACACCATCCACAACATATCCTGTTTCATAGGCTCTTCCACCTTTGATGTAGATACCGGTAGGATCACTTACCACACCCGATTGTAAGGCTACGGCATCTTCTACACGTTGAATAGGGGCCGCTTCTAAATCCTGTTTGGTCAAACTTACCGAAGTATTTGATTTCTCTACATCAAAAATCGGTTTCTCACCGACCACAAGAATTTCTTCTCCGGATGAAAACACCTCTTCTTCAAGCGCCTGATTAACTTCTGATGTTCCGCCCGACTCTACTTTTACCCCGGTAATCTGTACAACTTTAAATCCGATATAGGTTATTTCAAGGGTGTACTCGCCGGGTCGAATGTTTCGAATGGTATACCTTCCATCCACATCAGTAGCAGCACCAAGATTACTACCTACAATTCTGATGTTAACTCCGATAAGAGTTTCTTTGGTGCTCTTTTCTGTGATTATACCCGTAATGCTTCCGGATCGCTGAGCAAATACGCTCGTAGCCGAAATCATTAAGAACCCGAGAAAAACCAGTAAAAATTTGAGTTTAGACATGGGGTTATTGTGAATCAATTGAATTTTCAACAATAACCCCATGTCTAAACTCAAATTTTTACTGGTTTTT
>JBCBST010000249.1:0-1659 GCA_039819115.1 Bacteroidota bacterium | reverse complement strand
GTGGTTGTTCTGTAACTCAGCAACAGGTAGAGAAAGAAATTGAACGATGCATTATTACAATGTCAGAAGATCAATTTGATAGTGAAGAAAAGATAGATGTATCAAATCTTGCCGTTGGTATTGAAAAACTATTACTGGATAAAAAACTATTAAATGATCGTGATCCTGCAGCTTATCAGAATTTATTTAATCTATTAAACGAAGAGAAAATAGATTCAACTGAATTGGAAAAAGTGATGCAAGATTTTTATCAGAAAAACTTCGACATAATTCATAATGCTGCTCTTTATGCTATTGAATATGCATGCGTAGTAGATACTAAGGAAAAGTTTCCTGAGCTATTTGAAACTACAGAAAGTTTACAGACACTCTACCAATCCTTCGAGGAGTTGAAAAAGACTAACGATTTAGGAGTTTTTGTTACTTCTATTACCGATGCTATACCAAATGCAGAGTTTCAAGAAAAAATAGTGTACAGGGTGCCCGTAATTACGGCTATGTACAGCATTATGGAACAAACTTATTCGAGGAATAGGAACCAATAACCGAGTATAAACTACCAACGCTCACCGAGCTAACCGGTGGAGGGCGGTTGACGGCCCGCTACAACAGCGCCGGCCTTCGGATTCTTAAAGCCTTTACCGGCCCCGAAGGAGAAACCTCCTGGAACTACTACCTGCGCGATGGAGATCAAACCCTTGCCATCCTGGATCAAGATGGCAAGATAACCCACAACCTGCTGGGCCGGGGCATTGAAGGCCAGTGGGCCAGCGGGGAAGGCAGCAGGTACTTCCTCAAAGACCACCTGGGTTCTACCCGCGCCATTGTGGACCAAAATGGCAACCACCTGTCCAGCTACGACTATTACCCCTTCGGTGCCCAGATGGCGGGGCGCTCTTCGAATACATCTAATGAGAATGATACCTATAAGTTTACGGGACATGAACACGACGACGAGGCCGGTATGAACCTGTATAATGCCAACGCCCGGGGCTACGATCCGGTGCTGGGAAGGTTTATGCAGGTTGATCTTCTTGCCAATCAATACCCTTCTCTGAGTTCGTATAGTTATGTAGCTAATAATCCCTTACTCTATATTGATCCGACAGGGATGTGGATACAAAGCTATGATGAAGATGGAAATATTCGCTACGAAGCTGAAGAAGGAGATAACTTTGACACCTTCAGAGAGCAGTACGGGATGAGTAAATCAGAGGCGACTGAGTTTTTCACAAACAATGGAATGGAAAGCTATTTACCGCAAGCAAGAGAAGGCTTTTTGGGTAAAATAGCGGACGCCATATTTGGTCAAAAGGCTCCAGGTATCAACGCAGGTTCATCTTTTACATCTGACACCTATCTGAAAGCAAATATTGATGCATTATCTGACCAGCAATTTGTTGATCAATTGGCATTTGGTATGTCTCATGCGATTGCTACTGGGAAAGAAGGGCTTGTAATAAGTGATTATTTTACCGGGGTGGGGCCAGGTACACCAGTAACAAAAAAGATAAAACCTTCTGCAAATACCTTTCTTAGGACAGGTGAAGGAAATATTCCATTAGTTTTTTTAAGCTTACCAACTAGATTTGGTGCGATAGGATTTCACTATACTATGACTGGTGGAGACAATAACACCTTCACATTCGATCCGGTTAA
>JBCBST010000248.1:0-1672 GCA_039819115.1 Bacteroidota bacterium | reverse complement strand
GTGCCATAGCTTGATGCTGAGCACTAGTTGGGTTTTGCCCTGCTGGGATATTGTAGACAAATCTCATATAGTAATCATGAAGACCAGGATAATCATTAGCAATACTTTTAATAAAGCTTTCACTCCATGGTATGCTTGGTTGCTGTGCTACTGATAGTAGTTTTCTGTATATCTCCGCATGTATTAATTCATGAATCATTGTTCTGGCAATAGAAACTGATGGACGATCTAGTTTATTTGGGTTAAACTGAATTTCAATTATATAATTAGAAGGAGCATAAGTTATAGCATTTACATTTGGATATTGTGGATGAGTACCTGCACTTAGCTTTAAATGGGCAACGGAAAAGTCTTCATCAAAATTTTGAAGTATATCTTTAAATGTTGATGCTTGCCCTGCTTTATTATACACATGGTCTAAACATCGGTTATTAGTAAATGAGGGGTCCAGGATAATCTCCATGAACTCCTCTTCAAAATCACAATACTCAGGAGCCCCAGGCATACCGCAGTCTGTAGGCGGCAATGGTTCATCACCATCCCAATCATTGCACGGTGGCCTCAAGCAAGGGAAGGCTTCATTTCCGCCACCACCACTTCCTACTCCGCCTCCACCACCCGGGTCCGATTCACCGCCTGACCCAGGTCCACTCGTGGTGGTCCCACCCCCGCATTCCCACACCCATTCCGCCGGACCGTCCCAACAATATCCTTCCATGCGTATTTCCCAGGCCGGTAGCTCCACCCAGTAGCAGTCATCGGACCGGGTGTTGCTCGTAGGTCAGGCTCATTTCTGTTATGGCAAGATCGGATTTGGGAATAAGAGCCGCTATAATCCGGATGATGCTCCCGGTGGAATCGGTAGCCTGGTATCCGAAGGGCTGAGTGGCTCCGCCGGCCTCTTTCATGGCCTTGGGAGAGAATTCCAGCGGATACACCTGGTATTGGTACCCGGAGCCGTCTTCCTGGCGTTCTCCCTGAACCGCGAGCAGTTTGTATCCGGTTCTGCGCTGCTCCTGCTCCAGCAAGGCCTGGATCGCATTCATATCCATTTTATCGATTGCCCCTTTGGCCCGGGTCTGTCCAGAAAGCAGGGGAAGAGGCGTAACGCCCTGAATGGGAATCTCGGAGTCAGGCATCGGAGATTCATCTACCGAAGAAGAGCAACCGGCCAGCATAAGCAGGCTGACCAGGGTTATCATGAACCCGGAAAAAGGCCAACGATTGGAATAAAGAGTGAGGGAAACAGCGGTAGAAGAGCGTTGATGGGAGCGTATCATTTTCATTGTGTTTATTAATCAACACCGATCAACTAAATAAAAAACAGGGGTGGGTGGTTATGACAAAACCGCCATGCTCAAAAAAAATACTAGTTCATTTCCGACATCATTTTGCGCAAACCTATAACAAATCCGACACCCGGAAATGATACATGGCACAATTCCGTCATTGCACTAGTCCAAAACCGACATTTTCGAGTAAACTATAACAATTCCGCCATATCACGGATTATGGGCTGTGTGCGAGCCGATGAGGTAAACCTGTGATTTTTGCTGTCGGTTTGTAGATCGCTAAACAGAGCTGGCCTAGTACAAGCCTAGGATGAGGAAAGTACCATCAGAATAAAGTGTATTGCGAGAGTAAACTAACATAAGCTTCAAAAACAAAAAAG
>JBCBST010000247.1:0-1733 GCA_039819115.1 Bacteroidota bacterium | reverse complement strand
CGAATATCAGACGCATCCTGGATTTAGACCGGGATATTCAGGTAATTGATACTGTATTAAAGAACGCGCTTGGCAGGTGTTCATTATTATCTGCTTCTATCTCCACATCAAAGGCGTTTTCTGTGGCATTATGCACGGCAGTAAACGATCCTTTGGTGTTATTGTATCTGAAGGTTCTGCCATAAGCTTCGTTCTCCATCCATTCCAGGGGTTCAACCAAACGGGCTGCTAAAAAGTCATGCATCACCGCCCAATCATACGGTGGCTGATACGATAACCTGAATGATGGCATAGCTATTTTTTGGGCTTTTTCTTGAATCCAAACCCGGGTTCTTCACCCTGAGTCAGCATGTTCATAAACTTATCAAAACGCCGCTGGCGGGTTTCCGGTTTTTTTGCCGTCGTCAATCCATAGGTGATGGCATATTTGCTGGACTTATTCAGTGTCCCAAAGAATTGTTTAGCGGTTGGATGGTCATCAAGGGCTTGTATAAAATCCTCCGGAACCTGAGCCTGACTGGGAGGCAGATATGCATTTTCCCATCTCCCATCTGCTTTCGCCGCCCGAACCTGTGCCCATCCGGGTTCCCGCATTTTACCCTCGTTTATCAATCGCTCAACATGTTCGGTATTCTTTTTGGACCAGGCACTTTGTTCTTTTCTCGGGGTGATTCTCTGAACGTACGCTTCCTCACCCAGCGATTTTTTAACCCCGTCAATCCATCCCCAGCACAACGTTTCAAGAACAATTTCACCCCATGTCACGCTTGGTATCCTGGTGTGTTTCTTGAATACCTTAATCCAGAGTTCGTCTTCTGTCCCGTGGTTATTTTCCAGCCATTCACGAAGTTCCTCCGGGCTTTGGAAGGTGAGAGCGTTTTGGATCTGATGTTCATCCATGAGAAGTATCGTTTCGGTACGGTTCCAACATCGAAGCATGACCCGGAATGGGACAATCTGTGCAAAGATCCACGGCACATAAGCGGCAGATGTGATGCTTCTCCACTTCGGTATCGGGGAGATTGGATAACACTTTGGCCATCAACGTTCCGAAGGTAACCCGTTCTTCCGCGGTGAGATTTTCCAGTGCTCCTTCGAGGGTATGAGAACGGCTTTTTAACAGGCAACTTCGTACTTCTTCTCCTTTTTCTGTGATGTGCAGGGCAACGGCGCGTCCATCATCCGTTTTAAGACGTTTAACCAAGCCATCCTTCTCCAGACGGTCAATCAGACGAACGGTTCCGGGGTGTGACCGATGAAGTACCTGCCGGAGTACCTCAACCGGGAGTCCGGGTATATATCCCAGGAAAACAAGAGCCGCCGCAGAGGTACCCGAGCGATCAAACTGATCTTTGATTTGCGTTTCGATGCGATCTGAAATTGCCAGAGCCAATGCTCCCAGTAAATTGGTGGTACGATCCAAGTTGATGAGAAATACGTTCAATGTCAGATAAATATATGCGCCATGCATATAAATTACCAATCACTGTTTCGCCTTAGCGGATTCATTTTCGGGTGCTTATGAGGATGGTACATCAACCATCGGTAACGGGCATCTGATAGCTAGTTGCTGGAAACTGTAGCCTGCTTACAGACAGGCTTCATGACTGCATTCCGAAGGAGGACCTTCGGAACGAGGGGAATATTTCATTTGTAAGATGTACCAAAAAAGAGATTTGAAACGTAATAGGCCCCATGATGTTCCGAGGAAGAGATGAACTTTTGAAAAGCTG
>JBCBST010000246.1:0-1762 GCA_039819115.1 Bacteroidota bacterium | reverse complement strand
ATTAAAAAGGAAACACTTAATTCTTGCAGTTCATTGCGTTAGGTTATATATATTAGGGTCGATTTATGAGTACACGTATACATGGTTTTCGAGGAGACGTTATGTCTGATTATGTAAAAAAGTTCTTGAAAGAACCTCCATTGTTGCTTAAGAACTTTCACTATGAGGATGTTCTTGAATTTTTACAGTTAGGTAAAGAGGAACGTTTCCTGTCGGATGATATCATTCTGAACGAAGCAGAGTATGTGAATTCCGCGTATTTAGTAGCAGAAGGTCGGGTAGCCATCTGGAAAGACAACATTCAATTAGCCACTTTGTCGGAAGGTAACTTTTTGGGTGAAGCTTTTCTGTTTAGCAAAAATAATAGAATGGCAAAAGTAACAGCGGAAGGAGACTGTATACTTTTACGGTACGAACGGTATGAGGCACTAAATTTTTTCAGGAAGAAGCCTGAAAAATTGTTCAATATTTTCACTAAAAATATCATCGAAATACAGCAACGCAAGATCAGCAATATGAACGTTCAGCTACTTAACCTTAAAAAGAGGTTGCTGAGTGACAGTAACTGGTAGTCTCTTTTTTTGAGTTATGATATAATTAATGATTTACTATCATTAATTATCTGTAACATTTTACATATTGTTTTATCTATAGCATTGATGTTAATAAAGCATTACGTGCTTTTTTATGGAGACGGCTAAACAGACTATTAACGTGTTATCAACGGTACAGACGCTGGTTGATGAAATGCCCAAATCGGCATATGGGATAGAAATGCATATGCGAATCGGGGATGTCATAGACTCTAAAAGCGAAGAGTTTAGAATACAGTTGCGCAAAGAGTTTGAAAAATACCTTCTTGCCATGGTTAAGAAGGAGGCTTCTGATATTGATATCGGGGGGCCAGGATGTGGTGGCAAAGTATGGTATCGTATTTTTGGAGATAAAACACCGCACAGTAAAACGGAAAGGATACCAGTTCCGATTACCGACTTCATGCTGCATAACATCATCCTTCCCAGTCAGAGAGACACGCTATTAGCGTATAGAAATCTTGACTTTTCTTATTCTTTAACATTACCCGATGGTAATCTGCAGCGTTTTCGTGCTGACTTGTACTTCGATATGGAGCATTTAGCCCTCAACATGCGTCGCATCGATAATCAAATCCGTCCCTTCAAAGGGCTTGGTGTTCACTCCGATATCGCAAAGGCGCTCAGTCTTAAATACCTGAAATATGGTCTTACATTAATAACCGGAATTACAGGTTCGGGAAAGTCATCAACGCTTGATACGATCATCGACGCAAATAACCGCACAGTGGATTCTCATATTGTGGTTATTGCTTCCCCCGTAGAATTGATTCATAAACCCATTCGATCCGTAGTTCGTCACCGAGAGGTAGGACGCGACGTACTTTCGTTTAAAGACGGTGCGGTACAGTCGTTACGTCAGGATCCTGATATCATTGTTATTGGTGAGCTTCGGGATCCGGAAACCATTATGACCGCATTGGAGATTACCGATTCCGGGCATAAAACATTTGGAACACTGCACACCTCCTCGGCTATAGAAAGCATTGAACGGATTTTGGGTGAAGTACCAGGGGAGGAGCAAAATCGGGTTCGTGCTCGACTTGCCGATGTATTGACCTGTGTAATTAGCCAGAAACTGGTTCCCAGCATGGATGGAAAACGGGTGTTGGCCAAAGAAGTGTTACTGGTTAATGCTTCAGTCAGAGCGGCGATAAGAAACGATAATG
>JBCBST010000245.1:0-1764 GCA_039819115.1 Bacteroidota bacterium | reverse complement strand
AGAGTTTGGAGTAAGAAGTCTCGCGTAGATTATACCTGTAAGAAAACCAAGAGCATTTTGGGAAATTGTTTTACCGATCCCCCAATTAGCACTCTTTATTGTCTTTTCTGCCAGCTTTCCTTTATTAGGTATGTCTTTCAATGCAGAACCTTGAGGATTTCAAACCCTGTTTCCACCACTGAGTAAGTATAATACAGCCATCCGTATGGCTACGCCATTGGTAACCTGATCGAGGATGACTGCACGATCGCTATCTGCCACTTCACTTTCCATTTCCACTCCTCTGTTTATGGGTCCCGGATGGAGAATCCTGAACTGAGGGTACTTCTCTAGGTGATTCATAGTAATACCAAACTGTTCATGATATTCCCTTAAGCTGGGAAACAATTCTGTTCTTCCGTCCTGTCGCTCTAGCTGAATACGTAAAGCCATTGCCACGTCACACCAAGCTAAGACTTCTTCCAGATTATGGGAAGTATTTGTATGCAAATTTCTTATACCTACTGGTATCAGTGTTTTGGGGCCACAAACCGTTACCTCGGCACCTACCTTGGTAAGGCCTATGATATTAGATCGCACCACTCTGCTATGACTGATATCGCCAATGATCGCCACTTTTTTGCCTTTTAGTGCTCCAAACACGGACTGCATGGAAAACATATCAAGCAGGGCCTGAGTAGGATGTTCATGAGCTCCATCCCCTGCATTAAGAATAGCTGCGTCAACGCATTGGGTGAGAAAATGGGGTACTCCCGGGCTTTCATGACGAACCACTACCATATCTATTCCCATCGCATCGATATTACGAATGGTATCTTTCAGCGATTCCCCTTTTTTCGAGCTTGAGGTACTGGCCGAAAAATTGACGACATCAGCTCCCATACGCTTTTGGGCTAACTCAAATGAAATACGTGTACGGGTACTGTTTTCATAAAACAGGTTCACTATGGTCTTATCACGCAGGGTAGGCACCTTAGGAACAGGACGATCTAATATCTCCCGAAAGTATTTAGCCTGCTCCAGCACATATAAAATATCTTTCTCAGAATAATCGGACAGACCCAGCAGATGCTTCTGATTAAACTGATATTCCGTGCTCAAACTGGCTCCTCCTCGTTCCTTTCGACCACATAAACGGCGTCTTCTCCATCTAATTCCTGTACTTTTACCCGCACTTCTTCATTTTCACTGGTTGGAACATAAATTCCGATATAGTCGGGGGCAATGGGCAATTCCCGGTGACCACGATCTACCATACAACAAAACCGAATTGCTCTTGGCCGGCCGTAACTCATCAACGCATCCATTGCAGAACGAACGGTTCGGCCCGTAAATAGCACATCATCAACCAGTATTACATCCCGGTCGTATAGATCGAAAGGAATCTCGGTCACTTTAACATCTGGCATCTTGAGTTTAGATCTGAAATCGTCCCGATAGAAGGTAACGTCCAATACCCCAAAATCAACGGAAACACCAAACTCGCTTTGAATGTATTCAAGTACGCGTTTCCCGATATACACACCTCGGGTTTGCATCCCTACAATAGCTACGTTTGCAGGATGATCTACGGATTCCAGAAATTGATGAGCAAATCGTTGGTAGATACGCTCTATTTCTTTGGAATTCAGAATGTTAGCTTGTCTGTTCAAACTCAAGAATTTGCTAAAAATACGCCCAATAAGTAAACATTACAATCAACTAAAGCAGATGTTGAGATCCTTTGAACGAAAGTGAGCTCCTGAGATCCTCAACGGTATCAAT
>JBCBST010000244.1:0-1779 GCA_039819115.1 Bacteroidota bacterium | reverse complement strand
GTCAGTGGTCAGTGGTCAGTGGTCAGTGGTCAGTGGTCAGTGGTCAGTGGTCAGTGGTCAGTGGTCAGTGGTCAGTGAATGTACTTGGTTCTGAAGTTAACCTCTGATTTTAACGAGGTTTTTAGGCCAGGGGTCTTCGAACACCTCTCCCTTTTTCCAGCGCTCTATTTCTTCATCGGTAAGAAAGCAGGCGGTTAATGCATCCGTAAACCGATCTACCTGAGTATGATCTCCAATCACGGTCAGGTCACAACAACGATCACCAAACCGGCCGGGCTCATTAGCGAGCATTTCTTTTAACTGTTCAATCTCAAATGCTGAAATGCCGTGGTTCTCGTCTTCAATAATCCCTGCCCGCCAGTATCCTATTAACTCCAGGCTAATACTACCCGCTGCCTGGTTCCATAACAACGAAAGCTTATCCCGGCTGGCCAGCCAGAAGAACCCTTTGCTGCGATAGATTCGCTGATCGAGGTATTGATGGCAGGTATCCCAAAGGCGTTTAGGATGAAAGGGGCGATCGTCTTTTATGACTCTGGTAGCTAAATCATAGGGGCGGTCATCATCCTCTTCCATCTCCAAAACAGGTTTCAATTCCTCCATTAAGCGTTCTACGTTGAAGTAATTATATCCGGGAAGTTCAAACAGGAAATCAAGCTCGATCTCACCAAATAGGAGTGAGTGGATAGAAGCATACGGATTGATGGCTTGTACCGATGAAACTATTTCCAATAGATGCTCTTCTTCGATGCGATCCCCCTTGGTCAGCATCAGGTGGCTACAAAACATGATTTGCTCAACCAGTAAGTTTACAGGGCCCCGTTTACCCATCATCATACTTTCCTGCATGCGGGGTATCAAGTCCTTTCCTAAGTTATAATCCTGAGCAATCATCACGCTATCCACCAGCACAAATACTCCTTTAAGCTCAACCTGGGCATGATCCCTGAAATACTCGACCAGGGGCAGAGGATGACCGCTACCGGAGGTCTCGATAATGATGAGTTCCGGGCTTTGATTGTTCAATTGGTTTTGGAGTGCCTGATCAAGCTTAACAATCCCCTTCTTACTGCTGATTACGCACGAATGGATGGATTCCATGATGCGATCATTATGCTCGACCATATCGGTACTGCCCACTAATTCACCGTCCACATCGAGCTCACTCATGTCGTTCACAATAACACTGACTGATACCTTCTTTTTGACGGATTGAGCAAGCAGGTTTCTCAGAGCAGTCGTTTTACCGGAACCAAGAAAACCGTTAAGAATAATAACGGGAACTTTAGACATAGAATGGATGGATGTTTTACCCGAATAGTTGATCATACTTTCGGTGCTGTTGCTATCGAAGTTAACCTTATTACGTATAGTTCTAAATATGGAGTGCTAGATGAATTCGAAAAAATTGAGGAAAAATGCTCCGGATAATACAAGCTGCACCAAGTATTTCGTTAGGAGTACTATATCCTTTGTTAACTTCTACGATCAAAATATACCCCATATGAAACAGTGTATAGGAATTCTTAGCCTTCTGATGGTTGCGAGCTGTACTAAGCGTTCAACCGTGGACCATTCCGCGTATAAAACCATGATGATAAAGTCGATGGGAGAAATCGAGACTCTTCCCGATCTGGCGACTTTTCAGGTTTACTTACGTTGTGTGAACAAATCCATAACCGCATCCAGGAAGTGCTTGATTGATAAATCGAATGAACTTACGACGAAGCTGCTCTCTTTAGGCATTGAGGAAGATGATATCTTAACCACTGCTGTGGA
>JBCBST010000243.1:0-1780 GCA_039819115.1 Bacteroidota bacterium | reverse complement strand
GGTTAGCATTCGGAATTGATGCAGTTTATTTCAACGCGCAATATAACATGTATGTTATAACATGGAATTTACTCAACCGTAACATAAAAATACAAGTACGGCTACGTTACGAGATATAAAAAGTCATAAACACCAGTTTTTATTGATCTCCATTATTTCACGAGTACCATTTTTCTGGTTTGTACCTGAGCGCCTGAAACCACCCGATATACGTACATCCCGGAAGACAACCGTGAGGCATCGAAGATGAGCGTATGCCAGCCTGCCGACATCCGTTGGTTCACCAGAACTTCCACCTGTTGCCCCAGCATATTGTATACTTCCACCCGTACATGAGCGCTTTCGGGTATACCAAAGCCAATGGTTGTGGATGGATTAAAGGGGTTGGGATAGTTTTGGCGGAGTTCAAGCTGTTCCGGCAGGTTACGGGTCCATTCGGTACTTGTGGTACCCGCCACAATCAGGGTCACTATTCGGGTATCACTGGCTCCTTCCGGATCGGTTAAGGTAAACGTAAGCTGGGCATTTCCTGTAAAACCGGAGGATGTAATCGTGGTCTCCAGGCTGTCTCCAACAGTAATATTAAGACCGGATACCGGGGTGGTTACCTTAAGCTCCAGCGAATCGGTTGGATGATCCGGATCGAAGACAATGAAAAACATGTCCACTGCAAACGTTTCATCTACCCGCATATTCAGCGTATCGGGCAAATCGTTGGTGATGACCGGGGGCAAATTGGGTGTGCTGGAGTCGGTGACAATCAGCACTACATTTTTAACCCCACTTGCCCCGAGGGGATCGGTTAAGGTAAACAGCAGATTACTTTGACCGACAAAGCCAGGAGCCGTTATGGTTGTTTTCAGGCTATCCCCTACCGCTACATTCACCTGTGATGCTGAAGAACCCACTGTAAGGGTAAGGGAGTCGGTTGGGTGATCCGGATCAAATACAAGGAAGAACATATCCAGTACTAACGTAGAGTCGTTCCTTATTCTTAAGGTATCCGGAAGATCATCCGTTATCCGGGGTTCGTCGTTCAATGGAAGCACATTCATAAACAGGGTGTCCTGAACAAAGAGCCCGCCTCGATCGGTGGCACGTACAATGATCGAATCTCGTCCAAAGGCATCAGGAAGGGATTCAATTTCCAGGTTTGGTCCGTTTAACCGGGCTACCACATGGTTGGGTGTACTTTGTAGGGTAAAGCTCAGACTATCCCCGGTATCATTATCGAAAAACACGGTATCCACCTTTGAAGCGATAAAGGTTGGGAAGTCTTCCGTTCGGGTTCGCTCCCCTATTCTCACCTCGTTGTACGGAGGAGTATTAGGGGGTACGAGGGTGGAAAAGCGAAACGGAGCTGACCAGTCTCCATTGCCAAATGAGTTCTTTCCCCGTACCCGCCAGAAATAGGTGCTCGAAAACTCCAGGTTATCCAACACATGGGCGGTATCTGCCAGGTTTTCTACTACAATCGGACTGGTAAATGAATTGCTGCCCCGCGAAACCTGCAGGTCGTATGCGGTTGCTATGCTATTGGCTTTCCAGACAAAGCGTACAGAGCCCGGAGCATCGGTCGAATCGTTAGCCGGTAACAGAAGCTCAATTCCCAGGGGTAATCGGGTTACCCTTGCTGTGCCCGTGGACAGCAGAGGTACCGGAAAGCCTTCATTCAACAGTATGGTATTTTGCTGAAAACTGATTACCACATTTCGGGTGTTCAGAATCAGCGTTTTCGCCGATACCTTAAGAAAGAAGAGCGTACCATCGGTTTGCAGGG
>JBCBST010000242.1:0-1807 GCA_039819115.1 Bacteroidota bacterium | reverse complement strand
TTTGTGGCTGTAACGTGATAGTTACAGCTTTCTTTTTTTCTGAAATCTGTGTTCGATCTTTAAATCTATTCCGCTTGTTCTGGGCTGTCTCTGTGCAATAGTATGTGCCAATATTTCGTCATCACTTAGAATAAGAACACTTTTTTTGGCTCTTGTTACACCTGTATACAATAATTCTCTAAAAAGCACCTTATTAGGCTGTTTATCCAGTACGATGGCCACATCGTCATACTCAGAACCCTGGCTTTTATGAATGGTAAGTGCATAGGCAGGTTCAAAAGCTGTGAGATTGGTTACAGGAATATGTTCCCCGATCTCTTCAATGGCTAACACCCATTCACCCTCCCGATTAATAACCTTACCAACCTGGCCGTTTCGTAAATTATTCATTGCATCATTCTTAGTAATAATAATCGGTCGGTCTTCATACCATTCCTGGTTATCAGGAATCTGGCTTTTTGATTTAACCTGTTGTTCGATACGTTGATTGAATGCTATGGAACCTAATGGACCCTTCCTTAATGCGCAGAGCAACTGTATCGCCCCCCCGGTCAACCAGGTTTGGGATATCCTATCAACCAGGTCGGTTATCGTCTCATTAGAGATGGCAGATTGATGAACTTGACCAGACGCATTAACAATGGTCATTGCCTGTTCATACTCCCCACCTTTTATCGCATTGGCAAGATCCAATACATCCGGCGATCCTGAAAACCGATGGGCTGTTTTTAACTCTGTGAGATTTTCAACGGATAAATCCTCTTGAATGGTGGTTAATCCATCTACCAGATCGCCAAGCACACTCCCTGCTTCGACGGATGAAAGCTGATGACTGTCACCTAAGAGAATCAGCCTTGTTTCGGGCTTCATGGCAGAAATAAGCGCTGTCCAAACAACAATATCCAGCATGGAGGCTTCGTCTACAACGAGTACATCATAAGGTAACGGGTTTTCAATGTTATAGGTAAATCCCTGGTTTAACCCTCTGCTGCCCAACAATTTATGTGCGGTATGTACAGCGCTTGGCATCTGCTCATGAACGCGTTCTTCCACGTTAAGGTGGGTTTTTCCTTCTTCGATAGATTGAGCCAGTCGTCGGGCGGCTTTTCCGGTCGGTGCTGCCAAACCTATGGAAAGTGGTTCATCTGACTCCATAAGTAAGGTCGAGAGTACCTGTAATACCGTGAATGTTTTACCCGTACCCGGCCCTCCGGTAATGATTGAAAACCGATGTGATAAAGAGGAGTAGACGGCCTTTCGTTGCTTTTCATCTGAATTCAATTCAATCCACTCCCTGGTAGAGGGATTGGGTGCCGTTGATAATGGAAGAGAAAGCTGTTCCGATATCCAGTCCACAGTTCTCTGTTCGTAACTCCAGAATTTGTGGGTATACACTCTGTCATCTTCCAGAATAAACGGTGCGATGCCCGACGGTTTGGTTATGATCTTTTCCTGTTCGATCTGCTTGAAAAGTTCATCAAGCGAAGACGCTGTAAGCTGATCACGATGATGGAGAAACCAAGGTTCGTTGAGTACTAAACAGAGCGACCCGGAACGCTGAAGTTCAAGATAGTCTCCCAGCAGGCGGATGGTATCGTTGAACTGGAAACCTGTTTCTTGTTCCATAAAAAGAAGGAACTCTACTGTGAATAGACTCCACCCTGAGGTATGATACATATGGAGTATGTAGCGATTCATGAACGCTCACTCATTTTTTTATCCAGAGTTGAAATAAGGCTATTTGGAGGTTTGGTGAAAAACACCCCACTACCGGCCTTGCCCGGTTCCATTCCACGAAGAAAAAGAT
>JBCBST010000241.1:0-1816 GCA_039819115.1 Bacteroidota bacterium | reverse complement strand
CGCCATTAACTGTAATGGTTTCGTAAGTCACCTTTGCCCGGTAAATATCCAGCTTATTTAATGACTGGTCTCGTACGATGGTGCTAAACAGATCGATAAACTCTGTTCGTTGCTCTGTATTTATCGTGTCAAATGTCTCTTCAAGAGCCTCTCTCGACATCGCCTCAAAATCGATAACCCCATTGATGATGTTTTTAAGCTCTTCACGCTGCTCGTTAGTGTATTCATTTCCTTCCGGACCAAGTAGCTCTTTAATCTCCGTATCACGCTTCTGAAGCATATTTTTGATATCACCATCTGTTTTCTGTGCCAGAGAAACCAAAGGATTTGCTACTAAAACCAGGACAACAAGTCCCTGGGAAATCATGCGTTTCATAGCCTTAATTTAATTCGTTGTTATTTTAGGTAACGGGATCGCAGCTGCTTTATGAAGCTTAGCAATATTAGAATTCATTACAAAAGTACTCTCGAGTACTTCTAATCTTAGTTCAAGATCCTGCTGAATAGCTTCAATGAGCGATTTTGTGTCACCAAAACCTAAATCATAGTCTAATTGTTCTTGTCGAAGCCATTCTTTTGCAAGTGACAGCGCCTTCTTTGTTTGGGTAACTTTGGTTTCCGAAACAAGCGCATCGCGGTAGGTATTGCTCACCTCGAGAAAGATCCCATCAGATGCTGCATCCTGGAGGTAGTTAATGCGTTTAGCTTCAATTTTACTTCGCTCCAGTGCGGTTTTAAACTGCAACATATTCAGGTTTTGACGAATCGTCAAACCAAGGGCAGTGTTAAAGGTGTTTTCCGGATTGATGATAAAGGCATTGGGCTGGCGAGGACGAACGGGTGTACTTGCCATGGTAATCTGAAACCCCAAAAAGAGTCCGGGTAGGTTTTGCGCCTTAACCGAGCTTACATAGTGATCATAAGCACGCTTTCCTGCCCTCAAAGCCCGTAATTCCGGGCGATTACTCATGGCCATTTGCTCATAAAACGTAACCGATGCAAACTCAGTAAAAATGGGCTCCAGAAAACGGGCGGTAGGCTCATATACTGTTTTCTGATTTTTATAACCCAACGCATAGGCCCATGTTCGCTTTACAAACTCAAGGCTTTGCTGAACCTCTACTTTTTGAATCTCAAATTTCTCTTTGAAAATCATGAATCGGTATTCATCAGCAAGGGATAGCTCCTCGTCTCCGTCCTCGGCTAATTCTTCAATTTGTTCCCCGATTTTGTCGAGATTTTCCTGGGCGTCGTTCAGCAAACGCTCTATTTCCAGGGCAAGGGTATAGCTGTAATACAATTCAAAAAGGCGAAGTTCAAATTCGGAACGTTCGCCTTCCAACTCAAACTCAGAAGCTTCGGTGGCTGCTTCTGCGGCATTTACAGCTTTTTGGATGGCCCCCCAGGTAAACAGCGGCTGGGCGCCCATCACACGAAACCGGTTAAACGTGCCCCATTCATTCCAGTTGTTTTCCGCATTGGGATCCAGATAGTATGATTCTGCTGGCAGTGGCTGACCATTGGCCAGGATACTATCACTTGTTACACCGGGCACCAGGGCATGCTCAGATACATACCTTAAATCGGGTAAAAACCGCTGGTTCCTGGCCTGATCTTCCCGGTTGTATGATAGTTCAACTGCTGTAGAAGCGTACCTTAACTGTCCCGAGTTTTTAAACGCCTTTTGTTTGAATTCCTCAAAATTTATCTGAAGCGTATCCTGTGCCTGAACATATTGACCTCCCAATACCGAAAGTACAATCAATAGAAAAAAACGTGTGGTATAATTCATTATCCCGATTAATTCGCTACCAAT
>JBCBST010000240.1:0-1826 GCA_039819115.1 Bacteroidota bacterium | reverse complement strand
ATTCAGATCTAGTCAGGATATAAAAGCTTTTAACGATGGAGAAACAGATTTCTCCTTAGAAATACAGATTAGATTATCATGACTAGTGGAAGGTGCTTAATAAGATTGAACTGCTGTTCAGTGGAAAGCTTCCTGCTTCTCTTTTTATTGGGTTCGAAACACTCTTCTGCTGTTCGGGTTGGGATAGTTTCTACGGCTATATCCTCTCTTAAAAAAAAGGCATTTACCCCTTCGCTGTCACAGCCAATCAGGCGATATCCTTTACTTTTACCAAGTGATTCGAACGCTTTGAGAGATGCGCCATGATAAAAACCAGATGGATGTTTTCTGAGCCGGTCAAACGTGGGGTCGTAAGCAACCGAAATAGATTGCAGGCCAAAGCTTCCGTTGTATTCAATGGCAATTAACCGGGGTTTAATACAGGTAATAGCTTTCCAAACCCAATAATCATTTCCATCAATATCGATTGAAAGGAAATCAAGATCATTGGGCAGGTTCTCAGACTCAAGCAGCGGGTTAATATTATCTGCATCGATGAGTGCTTTTTTAATCCTTAAGCGCCCAGACTCAACCAGCTTATGTTTTTCATCAAAGCGGGCCTTGGCTTTCTGTATTCCGGTTTCATCACAGTCCATAAGTAATCCAGACCAACCAAAATGAAGTAGTAGGTTTGCAGAGTTACACTCCTTACCGGTACCAATACCAAATTCAACCAGGGTATAATTGTCAATATGTATTCGGTCGAATAGTTCAAGCAGGATTCCATCTTCCCCGTTTTGGGAGTATACAGAAAACTCGTAATCCTGTATTGAAAAATCGTTGCCTGAAGGGTTAACAAGGTCGGCATATTTGGCTAGTGCATACGTTTTTGTAGCTTTTTGAATTAACGCCTCTTTGTGTTCCGTTTGCTTGAGATTGAAAAGTAGTTTTTTCCACTCCGATAATTTAGATATCATACTCTGTAATGATTTTCGATATTTCCTTTTTTTCGCTCTCTGATAAGGAAAATGGTGGTTTTCTGCTTTTATTGACGGGGCGACGGATCAGATTTTTGATCTGAGTTTCAGAGGGTGGGTTCATTCCCAAAAAAGCAAAAAGGGTTTGAGTATGTTCAGGGTTGCTGAACAATTCGTCAGATCGTATGGTAATCACAGCATCAGTTTCTGCCTTAAAATGGTTAATAAACTGATTGGTAGATACCCAAAGCCAGGCAATTTTCTGGTGAACACTCCACTGATTCCATTTCTCCTTATCCGGGTTAACAATTCTTCCCTCATCAAGGTAATCCTTTGCACTATACCAGCCCCGCGGAATTCCGCTGGCTATGAACTCAAATGGATCCCGGATCAGGTGAATGAATTTAGCTTTGGGGTAAAGCCTGGCAATGTGAGGAGCGAAGAATGTAACCCTGTTATTTGTCTCAATAAAGCGTTTTCCAACAAGTTCAGCATCACGAATCAACTCATACCTTGAAATGTCGAACATCATTTGCAGGGTAGTATTATGCAATGCGGTTTGATGCTCGTATGCATATTTTGAATGCCAGGTAAATTCAGGAGTCGGTTCATGATATACTTTATTCTGCGCTGATAAGCTGAACAATTCCGTGAGTAATTTAGTCCCGCTTCGACCTGTGGATAGAGCAAATACCGGTTCAGTTGTAGTGTGTATATGCTCATATAACGTAATATCACTAACCGGCTGTGCCCGGGAGATTATTCGTGACTCTTTTAAGGACTCTAAATGGGACCTGTTAACAGAATAAAAGCTTTTTAAAACATCGATTACTTTCATAGCACTTGATCAAGTATCAGGTGAAATTTTTC
>JBCBST010000239.1:0-2000 GCA_039819115.1 Bacteroidota bacterium | reverse complement strand
AGGGGATTTATTACACTTATGCTAGAATTTAATTTTGCTTCTAATCCATTGATCTTTATGTATTCAATGAATGCTAAAAACGAAAATGGAAATGCGATTCTTCTCATGATTATTTAAGCCTCCCAGTGGCTTTTCCCATCTATATATTTATAAGTACAACTCTGTATACGGCCTAAGTATATACCCAGACTGTTACGCATAACTTTTGCGTAATCTCATACGGATCTTGCACCTGGCCCCTATCTTTTGTTCCGGTTTTACCAGGTCTTATCCCATCCTCTATATAGATTGCGTTGTGTCGTTTTTGTTACGGACTGAGCTTAGAAAATATGGCCTTGTCTCTAACCCAGATCATGTAACATTACACCATTCACCTCTATATCACCCATGATGCTTGAACAAAAACATCAACTCTTCTTATTTAGATCTAACTTTTGGGAGAATAGATATCTCTATCTATCTAATCAAATGACGATATTGGAGTTTACTGTTTCTTAACAGGTGACGATATATACAATCAACCAGAGGGCAAAAGCCGTGCATTGAAACAGCTGAATATTAACGATGCAGAACGTATGCGAGTCTTAATTCCCCTGTGGTACAGCCGGGCGGAATTGATCATCCACGTCGGAGTTACCTAGCTCTACATTCAGCTTCAGGATAAGTAAAAAGGCATCGTCCCGGAACAGGCCATCCATTTGGTAGGCCTGGTATACCACGGCTCGGCCTTCTTCCAGTTTACCCAGATTTACCAGGCTATTACCCCAGTACCAGTACGCTTTTTCGGCAATCATAGACCCTTCTTCGGCTTGGGCCGCAGTTTGCTCGAACAGGGTGGATGCTTCGGCAAATGCTCCTTCATTATAGCGGATAATTCCTGTATTTAAATGGGCTCTGGAAACCGTTGATGCTTCCTCTTGCAGTTCAATCACCTGTTGATAGGCTTGTTCAGCTTTTTCATAGTTTCCGGCCAGTGCCGCCTCAAAACCTGCATTAAGTAAAGAATCAGCAGTTGAAGCTGGGGCTCCTTCGGATCGAACGGCCTGGCTGACTTCCATTTGAGAAGGTTCTATACGCTCTACAATGAACTCATTCAGCTCTGTTGGGGTAGGTACACGGAAAAGCTGAATACCAAGCACCAATAGTACAATAGCGGCCGTTGACAGGGGCCAGGCAAAAGAGGGTATCCTGCGGACAGGAGCAGGAGCTTTTCGCTGTTCTGATTCTTTGGCCCGGGTAAGTATATGGTAAACCCCTAACTCAGTTTCCAGTGTTTCGATCCACTCCGGATAGAGAGCCAGCTCTTCCCAAAGTGCCTGCTCATCGTTTGCCGTCAGATTTCCTTTTACGTAGGCGTCTATGCGCTCTAATAGTTCTGTATGTTCGTTTGTTGTACTCATTATTGTCCTTTTACCCGTTATCTACCCCTTTTCACGGGTTCGCTTTACGGGTAAGACCCATGCCAGAGCTACTCCTTACATTATTTTTTCCATTTGTTATGCACGCACTCCTTCAGCACCTGGATAATCCGGTGTTTTTTGGTCCATACACTGGTTACACTCATCCCGTATTGGTCAGCCACCGCCGCTGCATCTTTACCCGGGTGTAAAAACCATTCTCCGATGAAAGTCCGCAAGTCTTCTTTCAGCAATTTCATGCATTGCTCCAGGATGTGCAGTCGCTCCACTTCAATCATCTGGCTGAGTTGGCGGGGTTCATCCGGGATTTCCTGAGGATCTTGTTCTGTCAGGGGTTCTCTGAGTTTACGCTTCAGCTTCAGGTATTCATTTCGAAACGACGTAAACAAATAGGAAATAATAGCTTCGGCATGCTGTAAGTTGCCTTTCCGGATTTGCACCACCGAGTGAATCAACACATTCTGGGCACAGTCTTCTGCATCTTCCCTGCTTGCCCCCAACTGAATGGAGCCATAACTGATCAGGATTTTATTCAGCACCTGGTGGTAGCGCTCAATCTCTTTTTGATCGTTTTCTTTCACC
>JBCBST010000238.1:0-2023 GCA_039819115.1 Bacteroidota bacterium | reverse complement strand
GAACAGAGCCTTGGCTTTAATTTCTTCTTCCAGGTTCAGGCGCTCGCTTAGCGTCATCGCTTTACTGTCACGTATGCCTTCGATGTTCACGTTCGGATCAAGGATTACTCCTGCAGCTACAACCGGTCCGGCTAAACAACCCCGCCCAACCTCATCCAATCCCATTATTCGTTTATAGTTTTCGCTCCAAAGCTGTTCTTCTAATACTAATCGATTCAAAACTTGGTTTGTCTGGTTTTTAAGGAACGCGTTTTTGAATAAAGGTAGTTAATGTTTAAAATTTTACGATATGCAATTTAGATATTTTGAATGGGATGAGCGTTTCTCCTCAGCCGGCGGAAAATCACCCTTCGACACCCTCTGGGATTTGTTTCAGCAGCTATTAACCATTGCCAGTGGTGATGTAAGCCAAGCCTTGAAATGGCTCAACGAACTGGATAAACAATATAAGATTACCGACCAGTTTGAGGATGGATATGGAATGGGAGATTTTATCCAGGAGCTTCAAGACCGGGAATATATTGAAATGGATGGGGAAGAGAATAGCATGGTCATAACCCGCAAAACAGAGCGTAGTTTGCGGAAACGATCGTTAGAAGAGATTTTCAAAAACCTTGAAAAAGGAGGTCCTGGCTCCCATAAAACCCAGCATACCGGCCGTGGGCTAGAACGTCAGCCAGAAACCAGAAAATGGACTCAAGGCGACGATATCGGGCAAATCGATAGTGTCGGGACAATGCTAAACATGTTAAATCACAGCTCGCTGGATCAATTTAACCTCCAGGAAGATGATCTTGAAGTGTACGACACGGATCATAATACCTCGGTGGCTACGGTACTCTTAATTGATTTGAGTCACTCTATGGTTTTATATGGGGAAGACCGCATCACTCCTGCAAAAAAAGTGGCTATGGCCTTGTCCGAACTCATTATGAACAGCTACGCTAAAGATTCTCTGGATATTGTAGCTTTTGGAAATGAAGCCTGGCAGATCACTGTAGAAGATCTTCCTTATCTCAAAGTGGGTCCCTATCACACGAATACCAAGCAGGCACTGGAGCTGGCGCGTCATATCCTACAGCGTAAGAAATACGCCAACAAGCAGGTTTTTATGATCACCGACGGGAAACCATCGGCCATGTTTGAAAATGGACGCCTGTACAAAAATAGCTTTGGCCTGGATCGTAAAATCGTAAATAAAGTGCTTGATGAAGCCGTGAAGTGTCGCAGAGATCATATTTCCATCACTACATTTATGATTGCGCGTGATCCCTACTTACAATCGTTCGTGAGAGAAATGACGGAAGCAAATAAGGGAAGAGCGTATTATGCTTCACTCAATAATCTGGGTGGGTATATCTTCGAAGATTATATTCGCAACCGAAAAAGAAATCTTCATTAATACACCAATCTGAACCCCAATAAAACATCAGGATTCAGGTTGGTTGACCTGGAAATCCGATCAGTTGAACATTCCCAGTTTCTGCATCACCGGTTCGGTGATGTCGTACTTCTGCTGATAGCTTTCAGAAGCATAAAGAATGATCAAATCACCCGTACTGGTTGTCGTATTCAACACATACCCCAAGTTCATTTCTTTTGCTACTTCGTTAATGGCATCACCAATCTGCCCTAAAAGAGGCCCGAGGAGTTCACCACGCTTTTGTTCCAGTTCTGCTTCTGCCTGTTGCTGAGCAGTCTGAAGTTCAACCTGAAGCTGACCTAATCGTTCTTCTTCTTTAAGCTTTGCATCATCAGATATAACAGCTGCTTTTTGCTGATAGGTGGCAACCTCCTGTTGAAACTGTTGCTCTTTGGTAAGCAATTCCTGCTGCTTACGCTCTGCAAAATTCTGAAGGCGTTGCTGAACCGCTTTCATTTCAGGCATTCTGGCTAAGATCGCCTGAGGATTTACAAACCCGATCTTACCCTCATCGGTTGTAGTTTGGGCGAAAGCCGATGTGCTATAGCTTAAGGCTATACACACCAGTGAAAATAGAATAGTAGAAGTTCTCATAATGTT
>JBCBST010000237.1:0-2028 GCA_039819115.1 Bacteroidota bacterium | reverse complement strand
ATAACCAAAAAGAATTACACGTTCTAGCTCGCACAAACAATCTGTTTTGTACTGTCTCAATATGTCCAAAGAACTTTCCTTTTCCTGAAGAAAAACGCCAAAAAGAAGTGGGCATTCAATAGCTCAAATCATTTCGGCGAAAGGATTACAAAGGTAAGGGCTAACCCGTATTCAGGTCAAGCTTTTTTTGAGAAATATTTTATTCATCTCCCTCAACCACAGTATGTAGTGCATTACCTTCCGGATCTTCTTCAAACCGGTGCAAAAGCTTTACTCCAAGATAGAATAACGGGGTGTCGAACAGAGCAAAGAAAAACTTGAACAGATAGGAATTGATAATGAGTACAATAAGAGCACCAATACCGGTTACCGCATCGCCCAGATTACCTGCCAGATAGAGAATGGTGAGTATGGCCGTAGAATCAACCAGCTGGCTGAACATGGTGGAACCATTGTTTCTCAACCACAAATGTTTGCCCTTTGTTTTTTTCTTCCAGAAATGAAATAGACGAACATCTACCGTTTGAGCGATTAAATAAGCAATCATACTGGCAATCGTATTTCCAATCATGAACTCGTATACACCATCGAACAGCTCAAGTCCACCGCTGATACCGGCACTGTTCGGCAGCCAATGATTGATGCTCATCAGCAGGAGCATGAAGAAATTCATTCCCAATCCTACCCAAACCACCAATTGGGCTTTTTTACGCCCGAACAGTTCGGAAATCAGATCGGTCGCTAAAAACGTAAAGGGATAAGCTATCACGCCTGCCGGTACACTCATCATATAGGTACTCCCGTCACGGACAAGAGACGGTGTAATACGTTGTAACCACCCAGGTAAGGTTAGTTCAAAAATGGTAACAAACTTGGTGGTACCAATTACGTTTCCCAGTACAAGAGAGGTCAGAAATATTCCCGCAAGAGAGAGAAAAAGCACATCGCGGCGATGGAGATGATCTTGTTTGTGATCGGTCATAGTATAGAGCTGATGAAAACGAATCTCTGGTTTAAAAGATGCGTAGGCTGCGAACTGAATTTGATATGTAATCGTTGGAAACGCAAACCAGATTAAAATTATGACTACAGAGCAGATTAATCAAAAAATTGTCCTGACCGAAGCTGCCGTAAAACTTAATCAGGAGGGTACCTTCACCATACCCCGACTGGCAAAAGATACGGGGTTAACCGCGTCCGATATTTATCGTCTGTTTCCCAACAAAAAAGCCATTCTTCGATTTTATTATCCATCACTGGTCATCCGATACCGGGCTATGATTGAAGAGATTGAAGATTTTGAGACGTACACCATCAGTGAGAAACTCTCTAATTTTATGTTCACGCTATTCGATCTAATGATGGAGCAGCGCGAATTCGTGGATGATACGTTTGATACGATGGTGTTTAAATCCGGCAAAAAAACACCGTTCCACAAAGAAGTGCAGGCCTTATTTACCGAATTTTTTACGACCGACCCAAATATCGCTGTAAGTGCCGGATTCTTAATGAAAGACTATTTCTATGGGTTCATACGCGATGAGTACCTGCATGTGATTAAGTTCTGGCTAAACGATGGAAGCCATGGATATGAAAAGTCGATGGCATTAACCGATAAATTAACCGGGTTTGTTGAAGAACTGATTTATAATAAAACCATCGATAAAGGATTTGATCTGTTTAAATACCTGCTTGGGAGTGCAGGGCTGGGCAGGAAAATCCCAATTGTAGGAAATTGGATCACGGAGTTTTTTGAAGGAGAGGATAAAGCATGAGTGATTTCCCATCATCAAAACTGGAACGCGGAGCTATCATCGCCAAAACAGGGATTAAAGTAGGAACCAACTATGCCCAACGATACATCCGCAAACGAGTAACCGGAAATCAGGAAAATGACGGTGCTTTTCATGCCAAAAATGCCAAAGAGGTGTTTAAAGAGTTCACAAAACTCAGAGGTACAGCGCTAAAGATTGCCCAGGGCATGAGTATGGATCAGGGATTTTTACCTGAAGAATTTGCAGAGGTCAT
>JBCBST010000236.1:0-2028 GCA_039819115.1 Bacteroidota bacterium | reverse complement strand
CTGATCGATTGTTATACGCACTATGTTGTTTTTATACATTCAACAGGGATAAGTCCAAACTTATTTTTATCTAAATGGCTAACATATTGTGGATACTCGAATCCTAAACGATAAGTAAACTCAGAAATGGTTTTATCAGTAGATAGAAGCGTTTCTTAATCCCGCTCAATAATCTGAAAATGGGCATTATCCCGGGTGGTTTAACCGGTAAGGGTTTTTAATGAATCACTCAGATAATGAGCAGTTACATGTAGTTTTGAGCGAGGTTTGTTACGCTGGGTATTCTGATCTCGAATACGTCATTCTGTCCAATATGTCAGCATGATAGGTAAACTGGGTTTGTAAAGGAACAGCTGTTCGGTTTAAGCTGTTTTTTTCGTTATTACCTGTATCGCGAATAATGATCAGTTACCAGTTTGATTGTTCCGAAAGTACCTTAAACACGGTGCGATACCGCGGAATGTATATTGTACTTGTTCCGCTTCCCGCACATTTTAGGATGTGTACGGGTAGCTTATTCGAGTTTTGATCTGGTTTAATGGTATCAAAAATGTAAAATACTTATCCTCCTTCTTTCGTGTCTTTCATTTTTGAAATAGATTTTAGCATCAGAGAAAAAAGTACCATAGCACAGAAATTCAGAACTCTTTCTGAAAATCGTATCCTCTCCGTCGTACTGTTGATTGGGTTTACCTGTATTCAACTGCACGCGCTTTCCCATTTTGATCTTCATCTCGACTCAGAGTATGGGCATAATAATTCGGAACCTGCTACGACCGAAGACGAGGCACAGTATCGTCAACATGAGATAGAGGAAGCATTCGAGTGCACCTATTGCGTACTTACTGAACATCAGCAGAGCCTTATTACGCAACGCGTAGACTTGGTGGTATACGATTTTCCAAGTTTCACCGCGGTTGGTCCTACCTATTTGACGGATGAAACCACTGCTTATGCCATTAATCTTCGGGGCCCACCTCTTTTGTAATCAGCATAAGCAGGATGTTTATACCACGGTACCAGAGAAGTTCCATAGTGCACGTTTGTACAAGACCGCTGCTACTCTATTTCAGCTCATTTGTACGCTATTCATTATGGTGTTTCTCATAGTTATAAGTCCATACGTTGGATGTATAGCTGGCTTACCTCAAGCTTTCCGTAGGACATAGGACGGGCAATTCACGGATCACTCCGCATTCATTTGTCCCCTCATAGCTAGCTAACACCTGCTCCGCAAAACGCAAGACCTTGTTCGGTTGGTCATGCCAGTCGCCATTGCTGCTCCCCTTACCTACCGTTCCATCCTAAAGACAACTTTTGAACATAAACCTTATGCTTGTAACCAAAAACCTAACCAAACACTATTCGGGTGTCACAGCATTAAACAATCTGAACCTATCCGTTAAAGGAGGGGATATATACTGTATGTTGGGAGCAAACGGAGCCGGTAAAACGACGACGATTAATTTGCTGATGAATTTCATCCAGCCTACTTCAGGTGAGGCAAGCATTAATGGGTTAGATGTAAACAAACATTCCCGTGAAACGAAAAAGCACCTGGCATACATCCCTGAAAACCTGGTACTGTATGGGGAACTTACCGGACTCGAGAACCTGGAATATTTTCTGGGACTTGCGGGAATACGATACAACAATGACGATTTAGATGCCTACCTGACGGAAGCGGGGTTGCAAAGCGAAGCCTTTAACAACCGGGTTAAGACCTATTCTAAAGGTATGAGACAAAAAATCGGGATTGCCCTTGCGCTGGCAAAAAATGCCGAAGTTCTACTGTTAGATGAACCCACTTCGGGATTGGACCCCAAGGCAAGCAATGAATTTTCAGAACTGCTCATTCGACTAAGCAAGTATAAGGTAGCTACACTCATGGCTACCCACGATCTGTTTCGAGCTAAGGAAACGGGAACGCACATTGGCATTATGAAAGCCGGAAACCTGGTAGAAGAAGTGCCGGCTGATACCATAACGCACACAGAACTGGAAGAACTGTACTTAACGCATATAAAC
>JBCBST010000235.1:0-2071 GCA_039819115.1 Bacteroidota bacterium | reverse complement strand
GCTTGTGCCCAGCTTCAAAATCGTCCAGGTCGGATAGTTGCTCCGCTTTTTGGATGCAGTTTAAAGAAGCCATGGATGCCTTCTATGAAAAGAGAAGGGAACATTTTAAATCCAGAAGAAAAGATCAAAAGGATAATCTGGATGTTAAAAAAGGCATTATTGAACAGTTGGTAGAACTGGCAGATCATGAGGACCCGGCAAAAGCAGTTGAAGAAGCGAAACAATTGCAGCAGCAGTTTAAAGACGCTGGCCATGTGCCCATGAAGTTTAAAAACAAGATCTGGAAGCAATATCGCGAGGCGTGCGATGTGATCTATGAGAATTATCGTTCAATGGGTTCTGATAAGGGTATGGACCGGCAGTTAGCCGCCCAGGGCATCCAAAAAGAAGCAAGAAAACAGATCATACAGGAACAAAAAGAAACAGATAAGCTTAGAAAAGAAATCACTGAATTGAATGCCAGCATTATTCAGTGGAAAGAAGCAAAAACCTATTTCAAACCGACCAAGAAGGGCAATGCGTTACTTGACGAACTGCAGCAAAAAATTGATAAGGCTGAAGAACAAGTCGCGCAGAAAAAGGCAGAGTTAAAAGAACACAACAAATCAATCGACATACTCTCTTCCTCATCAGCTGAAGAAGGGTAATTGTTTATGATTTAAAAAATATTTACAATCTTAAAGATTCTCCAGCCTCGGTAACCAGATTACAATTACGGATAATGTTGGTACATAAATAATGCATAACGATTGAGTAGCCATACAACCATAAAGTTTTGGGGGGTTAGAGGCTCTACACCCTGTGCAAATACTCAGAACATGAGATTTGGAGGTAATACAAGTTGTATTGAGATTTGTATTCCCGGGATGGACGAACTACTTGTACTCGACTGCGGAACCGGATTTCGGAATCTGGGTAACGCTCTGCATGCTCAGAACGAAAAAGTTCATAAAGGGCGCATTTTTATTACACATCCGCATTGGGACCATTTGCAGGGGTTTCCTTTCTTTAAACCCTTTTATGATTCAGAAAACTGGTTTCGTATTCTTATGCCTCCTGTTCCTGGGGTTGAATGCACAGATATTTTAAAAGGGCACATGTCGAATACTTTTTTTCCGGTTACCATAGACATGCTGGAAGCAGATATTGATTGTGATACTTTCGAAAAAGGAACCCTGAACTTCGACCACTATTCCATTGAATATGCATGGGGTAATCATACCATAGAAACCGCCATGTTTAAGATTCATGTAAACGGTAAAACCATTGTTTTCGCCCCTGATAACGAAATACCACTCCACGACTCTGAGGAATCAAGAGCATTTATCTCGTCATTCCGGTCATTTATTCATGGAGTAGATGTACTCATTCACGATGCTCAGTTTAATATGACTCAGCATATGGAACGACAAGGATGGGGGCATAGCTGTTGGGAAACCATCATTCCGATGGCTATCGAAGAAAACGTAAAAACACTGGCTCTTACCCATCATGACCCCGACAGCGATGATGCTTATTTATCCCAACTGGATGAACAAGTGAAAGCTCAGTATGGCGATCACTTTAACGCCTTGTTTTTTGCCAGAGAAGGAACGGAGTTATCTGATTTTTAGCCAGGTGCCTTGGACTGTTGCCACATTTTTATAAAGAACCCCATCCCCGGAAAGGTCAAAACCCGTTTGGCCAAAGTAATAGGTGATCAGGCAGCATTGAGCGTATACACCCGCTTATTAACGCATACAAAAGAAGTAGTAGCTGATCTGAAATCTTCCGTTTGGGTATGGTACTCCGATTGTGTCGATGACCAGGATATATGGAGCGATAAGAGTGATCAGAAATACGTTCAGGAAGGGGGGAGTTTAGGAGAACGTATGAGTCATGCTTTCCAAATGCATTTTAAGGAGCTTGGGGGCAAGGCTATTCTGATTGGATCAGACTGTGCCGATTTAAAGCATAAACATCTTGAGCAGGCATTAACCCTGCTCGATTCCAATGATGTGGTTTTAGGTCCGGCTCTTGACGGCGGGTATTACCTGATCGGGATGCGCTCCTACATACCGGAACTCTTTAC
>JBCBST010000234.1:0-2089 GCA_039819115.1 Bacteroidota bacterium | reverse complement strand
TATAGAAATTGATACCAAAGACGAGTTAGGAGAATTGGCAGAATCTTTCAACAGCATGAGTGAGAGTATTGTTGCCAATAATGTATCGCGCGAATACTTCTTCAATATTCTGGAATCCATGAGGGAAGCTATCATAGTTACCGATAAAGACGGGATTGTACAGGGAGTAAATACTTCAACCAGCGATTTACTCATTTTTTCTGAGCCGGAGATGAGAGGCAGAACAATCAGCAGCTTTTTCTCGACGCAGGACACCCCCGACAGAAATAAGAAACCAGTTGAGAAGGGGCAGTTTAAAGAATCGCTGATGATCACAAAAAGAGGACGAAGTATTCCCGTTCTGTATTCAGAGAATGATCTTTTAGATGCTAAGAACGCCGTGATCGGAAAAGTTTACGTGGCAGCTGATATGACAGCCCGTAAGGAATATGAGGAACGTCTTCAGCAGTCACTGCACGAAAAAGAAGTGCTGCTGGCAGAAATCCACCACCGGGTAAAAAACAACCTTGCGGTCATTTCGGGGTTACTTCAGTTACAGAGTTTCAGCTCTAACAACAAGACGGTGGCTAAAGCGCTTAAAGATAGCCAGATGAGAATTCAGTCCATTAGTTTGGTACATGAGTTACTTTACCAGAACGAATCTCTTGCCTACATTCAGTACGATCGATACATCAACGATTTGCTTCAGGCTATTCAGCTTACCCATTCTACCCCTGAAGTGGACATTCGGTTATCATCTCAGGTAGATCCTATAGCCCTGGGCATTAACCAGGCCGTCCCTTGTTCTTTGTTGTTGAATGAGCTTATCGTGAACGCATATAAGCATGCATTTAAAGGAATCGATGAGGGGAAAATCAACATTTACGCCACAATGGATGACGATCAAATGGTCACCATAAAAGTGTGTGATAATGGTGTTGGACTGGATATGAAACGTCTTAATGAATCCAAGTCGCTGGGTATGACCTTGATTAAAACGTTGACCAAGCAACTGGACGGCACGTTTGAAACAGGGCGGAATCCCGATGGGCCGGGAAGCTATTCGGTGTACAGCTTTAAGAAAGAGAGTATTGTATCAGATTTTGCCGGCTAAATAGGCTTTTCGAACCGGTTCTTCAAAATGCTCAATAGCATATCGTAGCATAGTTCTTGGCATGGTTTTATACCGGGTTTGAAGGAAGGCTTCCTCGGCAGATCGATCGATCTTTCCTACTTCGCGAAGCATCCAACCTACCGCTTTGTGAATCAGATCATGGCTATGATGCAAAAGGAGCTCAGCAATGTTCAGAGCATCATCGAATTCATGTAAATAGTGGATAAAATGGTAGCATGAAATCATGGCAATCCGATTCTTCCATAAATCATCCGACTTTGCCAGGTCGTATAAAAGTTCCCGGTTCTTATTCTCTAAAAATTGTCCGATGATAAATCTGCAGCTCGCATCCACTAAATCCCAGTTATTAACATAAGCCAGATTACTCATATAGAGATTAAAAATGGCCTCTTTATATTCATCATCTCCTTTTTCGAAAGCGTATACCATTAGCATCAGCCCCGTTAACCGAACTTCGTGAATAGGATATTGAACCAGCTGTTCTACTTCAGGTAACTCAAGTTTTCGGTACCGTTTTGCAATTTTACGTTGCTCGGGAACAGTAACTCCAAAAAACGTATCACCTTCAGCATATTCTCCAGGGCCCGATTTAAAAAAACGCTTAGAATGTTCGGCCTTCTCCGGGTTGGCCAGAGCCTCAAGTTCAGCTATTACGTTTTGGGCGTTCATAAATCAAAAGTTAAAACGATGAAGTACGCCAGAGCGAATCCCAACATGGCGTATAACACCCAGGCTACTGCATTTGCACACATAGCCTTAATGATTTTTACCCATGTTTTCCCGGAATGAAAACGGACTAATACATACACCGGGTATAAGAAAACAATGACGTAATTGAGAAGGAAAAAGTAGGGTGAGATACCAGATAGCAGCATGGTAACAATCGCCAACAGCACATACTCAGAAACGATGTATAGCGCCATGGTGAAATGCTCTACAAAGAATAACCGGTCTTTTTCAGAAAAGACCGGTTAT
>JBCBST010000233.1:0-2117 GCA_039819115.1 Bacteroidota bacterium | reverse complement strand
GATAAACTGGGAAGAACACCCTTAAAGAAGAAAAGAGACAAGATTTATAAAGCTTGCGGGTATATAATTTTTGGAACAATGCTGTTGCTTCTGGTCTACGTTGTTATCAATCATATAGATGAAGATGGAGTAGGTAGATCAATAGGACTGGTAAAGCCTGTTTTTATTGGTGAGTTTATCATGCTTTGGGCCTTTGGTTTCTCTTGGTTAGTAAAGGGAGAGATTATCTGGAAAGAATAAAAAATGATCATTTTTGACGATCGTTAGGCCTGCTCGATAGATCTCTTCTATTTATGATTCTGGTTAGTTTAAAGACCTGATATCCTTACCTATCTCCTGGTTGGATTTACCTGAGGAATCACAGCCTTTTTATACTGACAAGCAGATATCCGGACTTCATTCCCAAGATACTCCCCCCACCCCCCATTTATTAACAACATAAAACGAACACCATCTTGTTTTAAAGGGCCTATCGTCTTTACCATCTAACCCAAAATCTGTACATCAACCTGACCCTAACTATGATTCGTCTTTCGGCCCTTATTGTACTTCTTATCGTTACAGGATCAAGTATCAAGCTATATGCCCAAATGAATAAAGGATATGTGGTAACCAATGATGGGGAGCAGGTTGAGGTGTACTTCGATGAAGAGGGTTTTTCGGATAACCCCGATCGTGTTTCTTATAGAACCTCGCCGGAGGGGGAAGCCATTACCGGATCGATGGAGGATATCGCTGCGTTCTGGTTACCTGGCAAGTTTAAGTACATCCGGCAGGAAGTTTTAATGGACCGTCCGGAGGATCCGAGATCGGGTATTTCCAAAACCAGGGAGCCGCAATTCAATTCAGAAACACTATTCCTGAAGGTGGTACTGGAAGGGGAAGCCACCTTATACTCATATAAAGAAGGGCGGTTATTGCGGTTTTTTTATAGGGTGAATGATGGTGCCATTAATCAATTAGTGTACAAGAAATATATGGGTACAGTGATCATTCGTGGTGCTGAGGAAGACCAGCTAAAAGTGAATGAGTCCTTTAAGCAGCAAATACAAAGTGAGTTAGTTTGCGAGGATATCACCGCAAATACAATAAAGAATACATCCTACCGGAGAAGTTCGCTGACAAACGTCTTTAAGGCCTATAATACCTGTAAAGGCGCTGAATCGGTCTCCTGGCATGATCGAAAAACCCTTACCAAAAACCTCAAATTTTCCGTCCGGTTAGGGCTGTCCAGAGGTCGGTTATTGATGCCAAGGAACGTGGCTAATTTAAGTACTCCGGGTTTTCCCAGACGATTATTCAGCAGTGGTCCGACAGAATCAGACCTCCAGACTGTTCCTACGCTAGCCCTGGAGTTCGAGTACTTACAGCCGCTGAAGAAAGCAGGTACGCTTTCCTTTTTCCTGGAGACCGAAATTCAATCGGTTTCCGGTGAGCTTCCACGATCTATTTTGGTTGAGGACTCCCCTACTACCTTTACCTATGACTTTACCTTTTTCACGGTTATGATTGGTGGTCGATATTACCTTCCGGAGTACAAAAAGTTCTCACCCTTTGTTGATCTTGGTTTAGGGTTTGTATTTGCCTCTGATGAAATTGAGCTCATCGGTAATTCGCAGACGGCATCTCCATACGTTGTTTCATCTAACCCAATACGCACAGGTATTGGAATCACCTTCGACCAGCGATTTGATCTGACGTTGAAGCGGGTGGAGGACAGAGGATCAGAAAATGAAACGTACGATTACACCGGTATTTCTTTAGGGTATAAGTTTTAGTTTGTTTGGGCTTGGGAACGAGATCTAACCCTTCTACGAATTCTTCATTTTTAAAGTCATTCCTCCGAATGCAGGAATCCAGATCGTGAACCTACACACGACTTCACTACCTAACCGGGCTTTTCCTATCCGTAAACAAAGGAACAGGCTTTGTACATAACCCCAGATCCCTGCCTTCGCAGGGATGACAAAAAAGTAGGGGCGTATAGCATACGCCCCTATCAAGAGTATCAGATTCCTGTACTACATTTGAGAATCGGTT
The DNA here is from genome assembly GCA_039819115.1 of Bacteroidota bacterium. Taxonomy (GTDB): domain Bacteria; phylum Bacteroidota; class Rhodothermia; order Balneolales; family Balneolaceae; genus JBCBST01. The sequence goes on along the minus strand of JBCBST010000233.1, from coordinate 77 downwards.
TCAGAACCAATAGCAAAAAGAAAACTCACAAACACAACAAGCTTTCTTTTAGGAATTCTTTCCTTTTTTGGTTGAAT
>JBCBST010000232.1:0-2348 GCA_039819115.1 Bacteroidota bacterium | reverse complement strand
TTTAATGGTAACCGCTAACCGACGCGAACTGGCAAAACGTGCCGTACAATGTTTTAAAAATCAGACGTATACAAATACGGAGTTAGTAGTTCTGGATGATGGAGAGCAGGATTATAGCATTATTTTTGAAGGTATTCCTGAAGAACGTCTAATCTACATGCGGATTCCGAAAAATCCGGATAATGTACTCGGAGCCCTTAGAAACCAAACTCTGGATGTGGCAACCGGCGATTACCTGGTTCAATGGGATGACGACGATTGGTATCATCCTACCCGGATTGAGCACCAGGTTAATGTCTTGAATGAGGGCAATGATGCCTGTTGTCTTCAGTCTGCATTAATGCATTTGGATGATCCGGAATTTATCGACCAGCCGTATAAAGGAGTGCTTAAACACGGTGTACCGGGAAGCATCATGCATCGCCGTTCCGATACCATTCGCTATCCCGAAACAAAGAGAGCGGAGGACACCGTCTATCTGAATGAATGGAGGGCATTGCGTTATAAAAAGCTTGATGAGTCGCTATCCTACCTCTTTATTCGGTGTTTTCATGGATCTAATACCTGGGAAAAAGAACACTTCCTTCGCCGGGTCAGAAACAGTCCGGGTGCTTTAATCGAGTATCTGTGGATTGCTCGGGTCCGAAACCAGTTGTTTTCTCATTCCCGCTTCCAGCTCACCGATACCCAGCGCCTCGCATTTACCGAGTACCTTAAGGAGTCCAATGAGCTGGACCTTCTTGATGCGGTAACACTATGAAAAAAGTCTGTTTTGTTTTAGCCTACCCTATCTACCACGATTTTTGGACCATTGAACAATGGCTGGAAATCAAGAATCAAAACCGCTGGATAGCTGGCATTCTGGCCCGGTTTGGGTATGATGTTGAATTTTGGATTGTGGATCACAAACCAGGTGTATATACCTCAACACTTGAGGGGTTTCCGGATTATACCGTTCGGGCGTTTGAAGCCACAAAAAAGGGGAAGCAAACCAAATTCGATTATTCCGATACCATGGTTGAATATGCATTTAACCACCCACCGGATGCCCTGCTCATAAAAGGAGTGGATGGAGGCATCGGTGATCGACTGATCCGATCATTCTGCAATCCTACACATACTCCCTATGTCATGGTCATCGGCGGGGCATATCATCATCCTAACAACGCCAAAGCAAAAGCTATTCTGCACGAAAGTAACTACCAGAAAGAAAAGCTGATACGGCCATGGCCTTATTTCTGGAGGAAACCGGTACAGGAGGAGAAACTCTTCCAGTACCACAAATCCATTGATATTAATCGATTCGCACCTCTACCCGTTAAAGAAAAGAAATATGATGCCATAACGGTTTCACGCATCGTAAAGCGGAACAAGCGATTTGATGAAATTGGAGAACTATCCAATCATGCCCGCGTAGCCATTGTGGGAGATGGTCCCTACCGGGAAGAGCTGCAAAAGCGATATCCAAATGCCATTTGGTTAGGCAAAGTAATGAATGATAACATACCCGAATTGCTGAACCAGTCTAAAACATATATTCATCCCAGTGTAAAAGAGTGGATCATTACCCGTGATTTTTATCCGCGCACCATTGGAGAAGCACTGGCCTGCGGCGTCCCCTGCATTGGGTTTGAAGATGCGATTCAGGATGATATCATCCCTTCAGCTTGTGGTATGTTGATTAAACGAAGTGATGTGGTGCCTGCTTGCACAGCCCTGTTCAAAAAACCGGAGATCCTTGCCCAGATGAGCGAAGCTGCCAGGACTCATGCCCGTCAACACCTGCATATTAACTCCGCAGAAGAACCACTTAGAAAAGCATTAACCTTTGCCGGATTGCTCTGACTATGTCAAAAAACATGTTTTCTGATTTATATGACCGCGTTTCGAACTGGAAGCATTTGCCCCTGGTATCGAAAACGGGGCTTCGAATGCTACAAGTTGCAATTATCGGGTTTTTAATTGTTCAAATTGCACAGCAAAACCTTGCAGAATTATTGGCTGCCCTGCCCAGAAATCCGTTGTTCTACATGTTCGGGTTGGTCGTTTATTTTACCCTGCCCCTTTCCGAAATCTTGACGTATGGGGTAAGCTGGGACTTTCGGTTTAACGATGCATTTCCCGTGTTTATGAAAAAACGGGTTTTGAATAAGGATGTGCTTGGGTACTCCGGCGAAATACAGCTGTTTTTATGGGCACAATCCTATCAGCCCAAAGCATCCAAGAAAGAATTGATGAAGGTCATTCGCGATAATAACATCTTGTCGTCCATAGCTACCACCATTGTTGTATTTGGACTGCTGGCATATTTTTTTCTGAGCGATCAGGTTGCATTCGACTCCATCATC
>JBCBST010000231.1:0-2555 GCA_039819115.1 Bacteroidota bacterium | reverse complement strand
CCAGGGGTCGTTTTCCTCAAAGCTCTCATTTTCAGAGGTAGGGGTGTAGCTTACCGATAGCTGCTTATATACCTCTGTATTGCGTAGGTACGAGACCAGGCCGAGCTCAATCGTGGTTACCAAACCATTCCGTACTTCTTCATTCGTTTGGAAATCGTAGGAGTCGAATACCAGGTTTTTAGTTGCTTTATCCGGGTCGCGCTGGTCGATATACTCAATCAGAAACTGAGCACCATTTGCCGTACCCTGCCGCACAATGAACAGGTGCAAATCGGCCAGGCCCTGATCCCGAACAAAGTTTACAAATTTGATTTCTGTGCGGATGAAATTACTGTCACATCCTCTGCAGTCCAGAAAAACAGTGAGCGTGTTATTTTTTTCGGTTGGTACGGTAGAGGATTCCTGAGCGAGTAAAGGAAAAGTGAAATACAGTATTGTTACTAGAAGTATTGCTGAAAATCTAACCATTGAAATATGCGGGTAGCCGTGCTGATCTAAACTTCAAAAGGTACATCTTGCAGGCTTCATTTCACCAATAAAAAAAGTAAAACCATCCGAAGAATGTACTCCGGATGGCTTTGAATTCATTACTTGAGATGAGTCTCCAGATAGTCAATATAGGTTTGATATAGCAGTAAGTAGCTTTGTCCGTTATAGGCTACACCGTGTGCTCCTGGAGGATAAATACGTAAATCAGCATCTTTCCCGGAGTCGGTAAGTGCCTGCACTAACTGCATGGTATTTTGCACATGTACGTTTTCATCCATAGAAGAATGTGCAATGAGCATCTTACCCTGGAGGTTTGAGGCATTTGTTGTTACCGCACTGGCAATGTAGCCGTCTTCATTATCGGAAAGAAGCCCCATGTAGCGTTCCGTGTAAATGCTATCGTACAAGCGCCAATCGGTTACGGGTGCACCAACAATGGCCACCTTGAATACCTCGGGATGATTTACGGCCGAATAACTGCTCATGTATCCACCATAACTATGGCCTCGTATGCCAATCCGATCTCCATCAATCCAGGAGTGCGTGTTTGACAGATATGTTGCAGTTTCAGCAAAATCGTTGGCTTCCCATTTTCCTAATTCCCGGTACACTTTTTTCTCAAAATCGTGGCCATAGCCTCCGCTACCCCGGTTGTTTACATTCGCAATTACATAACCCTGTTGTGCCAGATACTGATTCCAGCCACTGCTTTCCCATACATTATATACACCCTGAGCACCAGGTCCGCCATAGATACTGAGTAGCAGTGGGTAGCTTTTTTCCGGATCAAAATCGATGGGTTTAACCAAATACCCATCCAGTTGTTGTCCGTCGGTGGTTGTGAAAGAGAACAGCTCACGCGGTGAGTAAACATGGGTTTTTATGTGGTCTGATACGGCAGCATTGTCCACCATTTTATTCAACATTTTGCCTTTTGTACTCCAAAGTTCAACCTGTCGGGGAGTGTTCACATTGGAGTATCGGTCAATGTAATACTCACCGTTTGCGCCCATACTGATGGAGTGATTTCCAGGTTCCTGGGTATGCTTTTTCTTTTTTTTGCCATCAAACCGGATAGAGTATAAATGCCGTTCAAGCGGACTTTCTTCGGTTGAGGCATAATAGATGGTTTTCTTTTTGGGATTGATGGAATAGATGTTCGTGACTTCCCATTCACCCTGTGTCACCTGGTTAAGCAATTTCCCGGAATAATCGTACCGATACATATGGTTCCAGCCATCGCGTTCGCTAACCCAGAAGAACTCATCCATATCTTCCGGAAAACTGAAATAGTGGTTCACACCGGCAAAGAAATCGAATACGTCAATCCATCCGTTTTCGTTTTTCTCTTCCATAATCAACCTTCCCTTGCCTGATGCGGCATCAAAGAAAAAGAGCTTCAGATGGTTTTGCGCTCTGTTTAACCAAACCACGGCAAGTTGACCGGTCTCTGAAGTCCAGTAGATACGGGGTACATATCCGTCTTCCAAATCCAGATCGAGCCATACATTTTCTCGGGTATCCACCTGCAGTATACCCATCTTGATACCTGGGTTTTGAGCTCCCACTTTAGGGTAAGGAATTTCGACATATTCGGGGTACGTGCCGGAGAAATCGGTGGAAACGAAAGGTTCTACTTCGGTTTCATCGGTTTGCCAGTATGCGATGTATTTACTGTCGTGCGACCAGTTCCAGGCCTGGGCCAACCCAAATTCCTCTTCATATACCCATCCATAACGCCCGTTATAGAAGTTTTCATCTCCGGTAGAGGTAAGTCGGGTTTCGGCTTGTTTTTCCAGGTCAAATACATATAAATCACCTTCTCGTTCAAAACCAACCTGTGACCCATCTGGTGATAGTTCTGCGGTCATTGCGTTGCTTACCAATGGCTTCAATTCCCTAGACGAAACGGTGTAGTAGTAGTAATCAGAAATCCCGGAGCGACGATAAATAGGGCGGAAGTTGCTTTGGAAGACCAAATACTTTGAATCGGAAGTCCATTGGAAGGAATTATAAGCAAATGCGTTTTCTGTACCGGGGAATGTGAATTCCGATGCTGCGAATAC
>JBCBST010000230.1:0-2584 GCA_039819115.1 Bacteroidota bacterium | reverse complement strand
ATCTGAAGTTGGAAGGACGGCATTCATAAGACCTACGTTATAGGGAACCGGTATATCTGGCATGGTGAGGCGCTTTACCGGTGCGTCGAGATAGGAAAATGCTTCATTCATGATTTCGGCTACAATCTCTGCTCCAAATCCTGCTGTTTTAGTATCCTCATGAACAACGAGGCATCGATTCGTTGTTCGCACCGATTCCAGGACGGCATCTTTATCCCACGGTACTAACGTTCTCAGGTCTATAATTTCAGCATCAACACCAGCCTGTTCTACTGCCAGTTCGCATTGCTCGCACATGGCTCCCCATGTTACTATGGTGACATCTTCTCCGGTACGGAGTCGTTTGGCTTTACCAAAGGGAACGACAAACTCATCTCCGGGGTAGGGAGTGCGGGCGTATTTGGCATCCAGTAAGTTCCTGTGTTCAAAAAACATGGTGGGATTATTACTTCGCATGGCCGAACGGAGTAACCCGACTGCATCCTCAGCATTACTTGGCATGGCAACCTGCCATCCTACAGCGTGAGTAAAAAAGGCTTCATTACTCATACTATGCCAAGGATCTCCACATTTGGCAAACCCACCGGGCATGCGCACCACAATCGGGGCAGCAAACCGGTTTGCCGTTCTCCAACGGGTTGTTCCGCAATTGTTTAGCTGTTCGGTAGCCGGATCAGCATACTTTCTGAATTGAATCTCAGCTACTGGCATTAAACCGGCATACGCCATTCCCACTGAACGACCAATAATTCCTTCCTCCGATAAGCTGGTATCAAATACCCGTTCTTCGCCAAAACTGGATTGAAGTCCCATCGTCACCGCATGTACTCCACCCTTTAAGCCAACATCTTCTCCAAAAACAAGAAGCCTGGGGTTGGTTTCAAGTTCGAAGTGCAAGGTTCTGCGAATCGCTTCAACAATAGTGATCCGTTGTTTTTCGGGTTTGGGGATTTCACTCTCCGGAGGAAAGGTGTGACCTTCCACGGCAAGTCCACCAATGGCCTGTACTTCTCCCGGTTCTGAAAAAGCAAAACGCGTTATGGTATGTGTATCCGGTTCCGGTCGTTCCAAGGCAGCCTTAGCAACCTGTTGAATCGTATCGGTCGCTTTTTTTTGAATGTTATTCCATACCCGCTGCGTAAGCTGGTCTGGCACCAAAAAATCTTTCAAACTCTGTAGCGGATCTCGCCCACGCTCTTGTTCTAATAAGGATTCAGGTTTATAAGCCTGGTTATCCTGGTAGGAGTGTCCATTTAATCGAGGTACCGTTAAACGGATTAAAGCAGGTCCTTTCCGATCCCGGACGTGCTGGACAGACGCTCTCAATAGCTCATCAGCCGATTCCGGCTGCGTTCCATCCCCTTCAAATACAGTTAAATTTTGGAAAGATGACAGGTTCTTTGCAATGTTTCCTCCCGGAGTCTGGAAGTCTCCGCTAACCGAAATACCATATCCATTATCCTCAATATAAAACAGTACTGGTAGTTGTTGGGTAGTAGCGATCGTGAGTGCAGCCCAAAATCCGTTCGTAGCTACTGAACCATCTCCACCCAAAATTACTGATATGGCGTTTTCGTATGCCTTTTCTTTAAGTACCGTTCGGCGATATTCAATCCCTTGTGCCCATCCGATTGCAGGGGTATACTGTGAGCCAACATCGCCGGCCATCGGCAACACCTTGGGGCTATCGTGGTCAGGTTTATTACACACTACCCCAATATCACGTCCATCACTATAACTACCTGATTTGGCCATTGGTGCGGCCATAGCGTCTTCCGGATCTAGCCCAAGTGTTAGTAATAAAGGACGGGAACGATAATAGGCACTGGCTGCATCAAATGGGTGGGTCAGCAGTTTACCCAGAAGAATCTGTCCCAGCTCGTGCCCCCTTGCAGAAAACTGGTACAACACTTTTTTTTGTGGAACCAGCTCAGATTCTTCTTTTTCGTCCATTGCGCGCGATAAAAGCATCAGCTCCGCTACTTCTCTCCAGTTGGTTTTTCTCTTTTTGTTTGATCTTGATGTAGAACCTGGCATCTGAAATTGATCAGTTAGTAGTTAGTGATTTGGTAACGTCTGAAAATGCTTGCTCAAAGTGCTCCATTTCTTCCGGAGTGCCTAATGTAATACGTATACCATTTGGAATACCAAAAGCGGGCAGGCGTCTTAAGATCACTCCGTGTTCCAGCATAGCCTGGGTGTAGGCTATCGCTTCGGCTTCGGTGGGTAAAAGCATCATGACGGAATTGGAGATAGAAGGCACATACTGCACCTCATGTTCATCGAAAAACGAATAGAGTTGCTGCTTCGCTTCCTTAACCATATGCACGCTCCGGGCTAAAAAAACGGTATCCTGGTAAGCAGCCAACGCTGCTGCCTGCCCTAAGGTGGTTGGTTCAAAGGTAAGCTTCGTTTTTATCATGTGAGAAATGATCTCTTCATGGCCAATGGCATATCCAACCCGAAACCCCGCCAGTCCATATGCTTTAGAAAATGTTCTGAGCACAATTACATTGTCATGTTTATAGGGAACCGCATTCGGATAATCATCCACATCTTCGGCAAATTCGAAATAAGCCTCATC
>JBCBST010000229.1:0-2639 GCA_039819115.1 Bacteroidota bacterium | reverse complement strand
AAGAAACACATCCCGATCCTTACAAACCGGGGAGTATGAAGCAGGAATTACAAGCAGCGATCAGGTTTTTGCATTTTCGCGATTTGTGGAGCCCACAACGGGTAATCCTGTGGTCATAATTGCCAACTTAGGTGATCAGGAAGTCACAACCAATGTCGAGTTCTCCAAGAGAATGGTAAGTCGTCCCTGGTTCCAGACCCAAGAGGATGGCTATTCTCTCTATGACGTCTTTGGGGATCCTAACGCGTTTATTTTGGGAAGAGAAACCGGAGCCGATACCTGGATGATTGAAAATCTGACGCTCGAACCCGGTGAAGTGCTTACTCTTGGTTTTAATGTCCTGTTATCCAATGAGGAAAAAGCCATACCTGCAAGCCTGGAACTGGCACAGAACTATCCGAATCCGTTTAACCCCAGTACCACGATTTCGTTTACGTTGCCTCAGGCTACTCAGGCCACCCTTTCGGTATATGACGTAACCGGGCGATTAGTAGAAGTATTGATCAATGAGCACAGAAGTTCCGGCCAACACCGTGTTACGTTTGATGCGTCCCGGCTGGCCAGTGGTATGTATTTCTATCGACTAGAGGCTGGTGAACAGGTGAAGACCCAGAAAATGATGCTCATTAAATAATTCTTCTAGCGGAGTAATTGAAGCAGAGCTTTTCCTTTTTCGCATTTGGCTACATAGGATTTTAGTTCGAGGTCTATACGTAACAGTTCTTCGAACAGGAGCTGTACCCGGGCTTCGAGTTGATGTTCTACGTATTCATTCACCAGTACTTCAATTTCTGGTTCCAGCGGTCGGGTTGATGTCAGTGCCATAAGGTTGGATTAACCAATGATTGATCCATTTATAGCACCATACCTTCATTATGTTCCCAGTTGAACGTATCCCTCCAGTTGCTCCGTTAGCTGTGCCCTGCCCCGGTTAATTCTGCTTTTTACAGTTCCCATAGCTAAACCGATGTGTTGAGCAATCTCCTCATAGCTTAGCTGCTCTATATCCCGAAGTATCACAACCTCTCTAAATTCAGGGCTAAGCGAATCCAGCACTTCCCACAGCTTTTCAATACTGAGTTTTTGATGGAGGATGTCATCAGGCAGCAAATCGGAATCTTTAATCTGCATTTCACGACCATCGGGATCTTCTTCCTTATCGTGAATGGAAACAAGCGCCATTTTCTGATTTTTCTTGTACAGGCTTTTGGCCAGGTTTATGGCTATGGTGTACATCCACGTTGAGAATTTTGCAATTCGTTGATACGATTTTCTGCTTTTATGCACTCTGAGAAACGTTTCCTGTACCAGATCTTCACAATCGTTATGATTTTTGGTGTATCGATACAGAAACCGGTGAAGCCGGGTTTGATATCGATCCATTAATTCGGTGAATGCCCAGTGTTGTTCCTGCTGCACAAGTTCCATTAAATCTTCATCGGAATAGGCAGATGTGTAAGAAGGAGTAGATAAAGCCATAACAGCCCCTTTGGTAAATGGTGAATAGATGAAGTGCCGAAGCCGGCTCTCATCTCACCCAGGGGTGTTACGTCAGCCAACTAACCGCTGTACAAGCAGAAATAAGACGGATGTGGAATCAAGTGTGCTAAAACCTTTAATGGACCGGTCGGCATCCAGTAAGGCCTCGAAAACAGATGGCATATCGGAGTACCGATAGCGTGAGGCATCTTTCCAAAGCTGATCAAAGTACCAGGAGCTGCTTATCCCCAGTTGTTGCTGAATCTGGGTTTTAGGCATTCCTTTTTCGGCCAGTCGAAGAATTTGCCACACATTGTTAAACACACTGGTAAAGAACCCCACGAGCCGAATTAACTCGCCCGTGTCTGATTTGGAGTGTTGCAACATGTGTTCCGAAATCCGGAGGGCTTTATCTAAGTTGCGTGCCAGAACGGCATCTTTAAGCTCCAGGGCGGTATACTCGCGATATGAGCCAATTATTTTTTTTACGTCGTCCTGAGTAACCGAAGAACGAGTGTCTACAAAAGTGCACACTTTGTCTATTTCTGTAGACAATAACTGCAGATGATTGCCTACAAATTGAGCAAGAAGTTGTGCAGCTGCTCCTTCCATTTGCTTACCGTGCTGCTGCTGCGCCCAATTGGCCACCCATTCGGGTATGAGATAATCGGGCATCCGTTTAAACTCATGAAATCCAACGGTGGCCGATTTCAATGCTTTTCCAAAATGAGTATTACCAGCTGGTTTCCCGGTATCGAACAAAAACAGTTTGCACTGAGGATTAGGCTGTTGGAAATAGGCAACAAAATCCTGAAGTGATCCTTTTGCTCCTCCCTCTTCGTTTGCGCCTTTACCCAATTGTAAGGCGTTCCGTACAATGACGACCCGAAATGGAGCCATCATTGGAAAACTCCGGGCTATTGATAATACCCGGGCTGGCGTAACTTCCTGACCGTACAGCAGATCTGAGTTAAAATCACGTTCATGTTCCGGAAGCAGGTGTGTGCAAATATCCAGTAGTTGATCGAGATAAAACTCTTCTTCCCCAAATAAGTAATAAACAGGCTTAGCCTGGTCTGATGATGCCAGTTCTTTTTTTATGGTTTGAAATAAATCCTGACTACTTGGTTTCCTGGCCATACAATTATTGAGTAAGCGCT
>JBCBST010000228.1:0-2683 GCA_039819115.1 Bacteroidota bacterium | reverse complement strand
ATGATTTGTGAGTTCTCTCTTGAGGTCTCATGACATCCTGTGCATAAAAAAAATAGTAAAACGACGAACAGACAACGAGTTTGCATAGTAACAAGCCTTTCAAGTACAGTATATTCTTTGGTCTTTAAGAGAATATTATCTGCTTGATTTCTTCTAACCGAAAAATGATTTATTTATGCGATTATTAGTTTTTATAGGCCTTATTGCCGGTTTTTTTTCTTGCTCAAATACACAAGAATCAAAACCGGTACTCAACTCGGCGCCGGTCGTACCTTACTTATCGGCTCCTGAAGGATTCTCTGTACATGTATATGCAGAAGGGGTGACTAACGCCCGTCAAATGGCGATGAGTCCGAATGGAATCTTATATGTAGGTTCGCGCCGTAAAGGAGTGGTACATGCAGTAATCGACCGTAACAACGACTATCAGGCTGATACGGTACTGATTATAGCCGAAAACCTGCGGCTACCCAATGGTGTGGCCTGGAAAGACGGGGATTTATATGTAGCTGAAGTGAGTAAAATCTGGAAGTTTCCCGACATAGATGATAACCTGGACCAGCCAACCCCTGAGCTTGTTTCAGACGATTTTCCTACAGATGGAAACCATGGCTGGAAATACATCGCATTCGGCCCCGACGACAAACTGTATGTACCCGTTGGAGCACCTTGTAACATCTGCAATAAAGAAGAAGAAAATCCAATCTATGCCTCCCTTACACGTATGGATGCAGATGGAACAAATCGTGAGATTATTGCTCATGGTATACGTAATACGGTGGGATTTACCTGGCATCCTGAAACAGGAAATCTATGGTTTACTGATAATGGCAGGGATTGGATGGGAGATGATATACCTCCGTGTGAACTTAACGAACTAACCAAACCCGGACAGCACTTCGGCTATCCTTATCTGCATGGTAACGATATCTGGGACCCGGAATTTGGAGAGGAGGGAATGAAAAAACAGGAACAGTTTACCCGACCAGTTCAGGAACTGGGACCTCATGTAGCTCCATTAGGTGTGCTCTTTTATCATGGCCAACAATTTCCTGATCAGTACAAGAATCAGGCTTTAATAGCCGAGCATGGCAGCTGGAACAGAGAAAATAAAATTGGATACCGGATAATGATGGTAACCTTTGATGAAAACGGAAATGCCACCAGCTATGAGCCTTTTATTGACGGGTGGCTCCAAGCCGACGAAGAAGTGAAAGGCCGGCCTGTAGCACTATTACAACTTGACGATGGATCCGTGCTCATCTCGGATGATTTATCCGGTACTATTTATCGTGTAGTGTATACCGGATAGATTAGAATACGTATGCCAGCACTGTGTTTATAAGCGAGAGTACGATGGAGAATACCACTGCCCATCCGAAATTCTCAATCTTAAAGCCGTCAACCAGTTTGTCAACCAGCATAAGAAGAAGTGCGTTAATGACCAGTACGAACAGGCCAAGCGTGAGCACAATAAAGGGCAGAGATATCAATGCGAGTACTGGTTTGATAAATGTATTTACCAAGGCCAGCAGAGCAGCTACCCATATCGCGCTCCAGAAATTTTTGATTTCTACCCCTTTAAGTAGTTTTGCGGTTAAAAAAACAGCCACACTATTCAATAACCAGGTCCAAAGAAGTTCCATATCTCAATCTCATCGGTTTATTTACGGATTGAAAGGCCTACGTAACGCACTTCATTTTGTTTAACTCAATTTTGCGATCATGTACATTCTTCGATCTTTTTCTGAATTAACGACTGCACAACTATATGATGTGTTATTACTCCGGCAGGAAGTTTTCATTGTGGAACAGAACTGTGTGTATTCTGATATCGATGGAGATGATCATCATGCATTGCACCTGCTCAGATATGATGAAAACCTGCTTTCTGCATATCTGAGAATATTTCTGCACGGACAAAAATTTGAAGATGCCTCCAGCATCGGACGCATTATTGTTGCTGAACCTTACCGTGGAGGAACATATGGAGAAGATCTAATCCGCAAAGGTATTTCTGTTTGCTTCGATCATGATCCCAATATCGATATTCATATCGAGGCTCAGTATGCACTTTCCGATTACTACTCGAAATTTGGGTTCAAAAAAACGGGATCGATTTACCTTTGGGATGGCATAGAACACCAAAAGATGATACTGGCTGCTCCTAACTAACGAGTTCTTCTCTTTTTTCCCGAAGCAAAGGCAGAGATGCGGTAATTGAGCTGGTCATAATGTCCAACCGTTCCTGGAAACCAGGCCCGATCTCTTGAGTTTTGGTTTCTTTCTCCAATTCTAAAGCTAATTGATGAATGGAATGCAGCCCCACATACAGAAGAGTGGGTTTCATTTTGTGGATTTCGGAAGCGAGCGAAGACCAATTCTGTTCTGTTGCAAATTCCTTTAGCCGAGCAGAATGCTTGGGTATCTCCTGAATAAACAAATCTATCATTTCCAGCATGATAGTCGGTTCGCCACCCGTTATCTCAAGCAAATAAGAGAAATCGATTTTAATACTCATATCAAGCAGAATTGTACAAAAATAATGATAACAATTCTGTTTTTTCGCTTAACTAAACTTAGCCCGTAACTATTACAATTATCACAATTGCCAGCAACAATAGCTTAAATGAAGTGTCCTTCCAGTTTTTCATATTCACCGAACCATATATTAGAGTTGGAT
>JBCBST010000227.1:0-2705 GCA_039819115.1 Bacteroidota bacterium | reverse complement strand
AGCACTTATTTTTTCTAACATACAAAGATTTACGCTATGCCCTCTCTTCTTAAGGCCGTCAATTCGCAAGTAGGCCGTAAGCTCATGACCGGGATTACCGGTATTGCGCTTATGCTGTTTCTAATTGTCCATTTGGCAGGAAACTTCAGCATTTTTGGTTCCCCTGAAGCCTTCAACTTCTACACTAAGAAACTGCATGATTTGGGCCCGCTGCTGTATGTAGCCGAGGCAGGACTGGCTTTTTTCTTTTTGTATCACACCGTTCTTGGTATTTCAATCTGGCTTAACAAACGTAAGGCGAGACCATCGGGATACGCAAAGCTGACGACGAAAGGCGGACCAAGCCATCAATCTCTAGCTTCTAAAAGTATGGTGTACACGGGTACTATCATTCTGGTTTTCCTTGTCATCCATATTTGGACCTTCAAATTTGGTGATGCAGGTACGGTAATGCTCGAAGGTGAAGAGGCAAAAGACCTACGTTCATTGGTTATTGAGAAATTCACCGAGCCTGCCTATGCGATTGGGTACACGATCGTGCTTAGCTTAGTGATTCTCCACTTATCACATGGATTTTGGAGCGCATTTACGTCCCTTGGAATGCGCCACGGAGAGAAATCCAAGAAAGTTCAAACTGGAGCTTATGCATTTGCCATTATACTTATGCTGGGCTTCATCTTTATACCGCTGTACATCTTTTTTACAGGTGGCACGGGTTCGTTAATTAGTTATTAAAGAGTAGGCGATTACCATGGTTTTAGATGCAAAGATTCCTGAAGGCCCATTAGAAGAAAAATGGAGCCGGCACATTAAAGAAATGAAGCTTGTTGCACCGAATAACAAGCGTAAGTATGAAGTTATCGTTGTAGGTACCGGATTAGCAGGCGGTGCAGCGGCAGCCAGCATGGCTGAGTTAGGATACAACGTCCGCGCATTCTGTATACAGGATTCTGCCCGACGTGCGCATTCTATTGCGGCTCAGGGTGGTATTAACGCAGCCAAAAACTATCCGAACGATGGTGATAGTGTTTGGAGACTGTTTTACGATACCATTAAAGGAGGGGATTACCGTTCCCGTGAAGCAAATGTGTATCGGTTGGCAGAAGTTGCAAACTCTATTATTGACCAGGCGGTAGCGCAAGGCGTTCCTTTTGCCCGGGAATACGGAGGCTTATTAGACAACCGTTCATTTGGTGGGGCTCAGGTATCACGCACATTTTATGCCCGGGGCCAGACCGGACAGCAGTTGCTGCTAGGTGCTTACCAGGCGATGATGCGACAGGTTGAAACGGGTAAAATAAAATACCATCCGCGACATGAAATGCTGGATGTGGTCACCATTGAGGGACAAGCCCGTGGAATTATTACCCGCGATTTGGTTACCGGAAAATTACATCGCTGGGAGGCTGATGCCGTTGTATTAGCCACCGGGGGATATGGTAATGTGTTCTATCTTTCCACCAACGCAAAAAACTCGAATGTAACGGCGGCCTGGAGAGCACATAAACGTGGTGCACTATTCGCTAACCCGTGTTTTGTACAGGTGCATCCAACGTGTATCCCGGTATCCGGTGATTATCAGTCGAAGCTTACGTTGATGAGCGAAAGTCTGAGGAATGATGGTCGCGTATGGGTACCGCGGAACAAAGGAGACAAACGCCATCCAAATGATATTCCTGAGGAGGATCGGTATTACTATCTGGAAGAACGTTACCCCAGTTTTGGTAACCTGGTTCCGCGTGATGTGGCTTCCCGAAACGCAAAAATGGTATGCGATGACGGCTTAGGTGTAGGCGAAACCGGTTTAGCTGTGTATCTCGACTTCCGTGATGCCATTAAACGAGATGGCAAAGACGTCATTTCTGCTAAGTATGGAAACCTGTTCGATATGTATGAGAACATCGCAGGGGAGAACCCATATGAGCGTCCAATGCGTATTTTCCCGGCCGTGCATTACACCATGGGTGGTCTTTGGGTTGATTACAATCTGATGACGAACATTCCGGGCTTATTTGCCACCGGTGAAGCTAATTTTTCAGATCATGGTGCTAACCGTTTGGGGGCCAGTGCACTAATGCAGGGGCTATCCGATGGGTATTTTGTACTTCCTTACACCATTGGTAACTACCTTGCAGATCTTAAGCCTGGCCAGCGTTACGGTACCGATCACGAGGAATTCGGAAAAGTAGAGGCTGAATCTCAGGCCCAGATCGATAAGCTGCTTAATATCAACGGAAAGAGAACCATTGTTGATTTCCATCGCACACTCGGTAAGATCGTGTGGGATAACATTGGTATTTCCAGGGAACGTAAAGATCTGGAGAAAGCAGTAGCTGATATTCGTGAGCTACGGGAAGAATTCTGGCAAAATGTATATGTGCCCGGTGAAAAGAATAACTACAACAAATACCTGGAATTTGCAGGTCGTGTTGCTGATTTCTTTGAATTGGCAGAACTCATGGCCCTGGATGCTATGGACAGAGAAGAATCCTGTGGGTGCCACCTTCGCCTGGAATACCAGACCGATGAAGGAGAAGCAGTACGTAACGATAAAGACTTCTCTTACGTGTCGGCATGGGAATTTAAAGGCGTGAACGGCAAACTGGAGACAGAACTCCATAAAGAGGACTTGAAATTCGATTTCGTTGAACTGAAACAACGAAGCTACAAATAAGGAGACGGTATGAGCCATCAAAACATGACTA
>JBCBST010000226.1:0-2724 GCA_039819115.1 Bacteroidota bacterium | reverse complement strand
ATATTCTCTATTAACGCAAATGCCATACTTTGTTCGTCGTCAGCTTCTCGAATGTAAGCCGGTATCTCGTCTAAACCTGCTAATTTTGTAGCTCGGAGCCTCCGTTCACCGGATATCAACTCAAATCGCTTTTCTCCCAGATAACGAACGGTAATAGGCTGAATAATGCCGTGTGTTTTTATCGATTCGGCCAGTTCTTCTAGCCGTTCCTGGTTAAAGTCGGTGCGCGGCTGGTTTGGATTAGCCCGGATATGTTCTACAGGAACAGATAACACCACATTTACACGAGCAGCCGGGTCTTTCACCTTAGGTTTGGACTCTTCACGTTCCGGGGCACTGGTAGTACCCGTTTCTTCAGGTTCGTCAGAATTGTATTCCGGGAAAAAAGCGCCTAATCCTCTGCCTAAAACTTTCTTTTGAGCCATATATACCCAGCTAGTTGGCTAATACCGGACTGTTTTTAAACAGCTTTTTATTGCGTTGAATAATTTCACGTCCTAAAGAAAGATAATTTTTAGCTCCAACACTCATTGAATCGTAAAGAAGTGCTGGTTTGCCAAAACTTGGTGCTTCTGCTAATCTAACGTTACGTGTGATAACGGTTTTAAATACCCGGTCGTCAAAATATCGTTTGACCTCTTCCGCTACCTGATTGGAAAGTCTTGTCCGGGTATCATACATCGTAAGCAGCACACCCTCGATATCCAGGTCAGGATTTAAATGTTGTCGTACAATTTTAATCGTATTGAGCAGCTGTCCAAGCCCTTCCAGTGCAAAGTACTCACACTGAACAGGTATTACGATAGAATTAGACGCGGTAAGTGCATTGATGGTGAGCAACCCAAGTGAAGGCGGACAATCTATAATCACAAAATCGTATCTGTTTCTGGCCTCTTCGATCGCTTTACTCAAAATTCGCTCGCGCTCTTCGCGATCAATCATTTCAATTTCGGCGCCCACGAGGTTTATGTGTGCCGGCACCAAATCCAAAAAATCCAATTCTGTCTGACGGATAGAGTCGTTTAAACTGGCACTCCCAATCATAATTTCATAAATGGAATTGGTAACCGTTTTCGCATCAATACCAAGTCCGCTTGTGGTGTTGCTTTGGGGATCGATATCGATAACCAGGGTGGAATGCTCTATTGCTGCTAAACTGGCAGCAAGGTTTATAGCAGTCGTGGTTTTACCCACTCCACCTTTTTGATTAGCAATCGAAATAACTTTTCCCATTGTCGACTTTAACGCTTTTTCTTAGATAGGTTTTCAATATAAAACCGAGGTTCTCCTGAACCAAAAATACTTATTCACAAGCTATTCGCAAGTTATCCACATAAAAAAGGCAGCCTTTGCTGCCTTGTGCCAAACCCTAGTTGGAAGTGCCTGTAAGTTGTACCTGTGGACGGGTCGTACTCCAAGGCTCGGTCACTTCAACACGAACCAATTTTTTCATACTGTTGGATCGTTGAGCCTCAAACTCGAGTGAACCTGCCTGTTGAAACTGATCGGAGTATCGAATCACATCATTTCGATCTACCCAGGGCGTTGTTCCATCATCGGTTGATCCGGCTCCTGAAACCGCGGTGGTTGCTTCGATAGCAGTTCCTTCGCTGACCGGCCACATGTATGTACCCATTGATACGATTAGCACGCCCGCTGCTACAGCAGCAACCGATTTACCAAACCATGAAATGATTCGTTTGTTGTGATTAAGTCGGTTTTGTTGAGTTTGTAGCGCTTGTTGTCGTATATGGTCTGTTAAGTGGGTTGGGGGTTGAATTTCGGGAAGTTTACCAAGTTTGTGGAGGGTTTGCCTCAAACATTCAACTTCGATTAGAAGGTCTTCGTCTGAGAGCATTTCCCGCTCAAACTCCACTTCCTCAGAAGGATCCATCTCCTTCATGAGGTAGCGGATACATCCATCTTCACTATTTTGCATGTTTCATTTCTAATTGACGTTCCTCTTCAAAGTACTTACGCAGGTTAATGAGTGCATAACGCATACGGCCGAGAGCTGTATTTATCGATACGTTAGTCATTTCTGCGATTTCTTTAAAGGGCATTTCATAATAATGCCGTAAAAGAACGACGGTGCGCTGCTCTTCAGGCAACTTCTGGATGTGCTTCATTAAGCTGGATCGTGTTTCTTTATCCACCATCTGCTCATCAGCATCCGTTACGCTGTCATCGTGCATGCGCTCGAAAAAGTCGGTACTGCCTTCGTCGTCGCTCCAGTTGCTAACGTCGATGAATCGTTTTTGTTTTCTGATATAATCAATTGTTGCATTGTGGGCTATTCGCATAACCCAGGCAATCCATTTGCCTTGTTCGTTATACGTTTCGTCCATTTTTGCGACGACTTTGGTGAACGTCTCCTGAAAAATATCATTTGCGACATCCGGATTATTCACCATGCTGTAGATGTAAGAATATATTTTTGACTGGTGACGATTCATCAACTCATTGAAAGCTGATTCGTCTGCTTTTCTTCTGAATATTTTTACCAATTCGGTATCGCTGAGCTGTCGATACGATTTGTGGTCGAGATGTCTTTTAATAAGTTCCATAATACTACCCTTTTTTTGGGTTAATAACGTTCTGAAAACGTGTCTGGAAAACCGACCTGTTTTTAAAACGATAAATTATTCCAAATGGAAAGGCCCGTAGTCAATATGATGAGCAACTCCAGATGGCTTGTGATAATGTTAATTGATGAAGTACTGC
>JBCBST010000225.1:0-2728 GCA_039819115.1 Bacteroidota bacterium | reverse complement strand
ATTTACAAAAAATTTGCCTCTACTTCTTTATGCCCACCCTTGTGAGTGATTGAGACCTTAAAAACCTCTTCGAAATGAAAAACAATCCTTCGCTTTACTTCATCGGAGGCAACGGGTTTTCCCAGGAGGGCCTGCAACGAGGTCACTGCTTTATTTTGAATACCGCACGGTACAATATGATCGAAATAAGACAACTCGGTATTCACATTAAACGCAAAGCCATGCATGGTCACCCAACGGGAACAACGGATACCAAAGGCACAAATTTTAGCATCTTCGATCCATACGCCGGTTAAGCCCTCAATTCGTTCCGCTTTCAACCCGTAATCATCGCAAACACGGATCATCACTTCTTCCAAAAACCGAAGGTATTTGTGGATGTCCGTGAAGTGTCTGTCGAGATCCAAAATAGGATAACCCACAATTTGTCCGGGGCCATGATAGGTGATGTCTCCACCGCGATCTATATGTACAAACTCGGCTTCCAGGTTTTGAAGCTCTAACATGGAAGCTAACAGGTGTTCTTCTTCCCCGCTTTTTCCCAGTGTGTACACATGCGGATGCTCTACAAACAGCAGCACGTCCTCCTTTCGGTCTCCTGAAAAATGGCCCTTTTGTTCCGCTCTTTTCTCATCAATAATCACCTGCTGGATGTTGTGTTGCAAATCCCAGATGGGTGAGTAGGGTTGACTGCCCAGATCAAAAAGAGATACGGTTTTCATAGGCCAGGCTATTAAAGAGAGAAACGGCTCCTGGAAAGGAGCCATATCTGATGTGAAGCCCGTTCAGAACCGGCTTCATATGCGCATCAAATCATTGCGATATAAGTCGCAACGGTTCTGCTATTTCTTAACGGGAGTACCGAGATGAACTCCTTCGTTATAAGCTTCAGCTACGGCTTCCATAACCGCTTCAGAAAGAGTCGGATGCGGGTGAACGGCAGAAATGATTTCATGACCCGTCGTTTCCAGATCCCGGGCCACTACTGCTTCTGCGACCATTTCGGTTACACCAAATCCAATCATATGGCAACCAAGCCATTCGCCGTATTTGGCATCGAACACCACTTTAACAAATCCTTCCTCGTGTCCAAGGGCTGTTGCCTTTCCACTGGCGCTAAACGGGAATTTTCCGACTTTAACGTCATATCCTTTTTCTTTAGCTGCTGCTTCGGTTAATCCTACAGAGGCAACCTGAGGCTCACAATACGTACATCCCGGGATGTTGTCGTAGTTAACAGCATGCGGTGTCATACCTGCCAGTTGCTCAACCAAAACAATCGCTTCGTGAGAGGCTTTGTGTGCCAGCCACGGTGCACCTATCACGTCGCCAATGGCATAAATACCTTCTACTCCGGTGGAGTAGGTTGATGTATCGACCTGGATAGCACCACGATCTATCTTAACCCCAATTTCTTCCAGGCCAAGACCTTCCACATTTCCGGTTACACCAACAGCAGAAAGAACTACATCGGCTTCCAGTTCTTCTTTTCCTTTTTTAGTGTTCACGGTAACCACTACACCGCTACCTTTTTTCTTCACGCTATCCACGGTGCTTTCCAGCATTAACTTCACACCCTTCTTTTTGTAGATCTTACCAAGCTCACGACCTACATCCTGATCTTCGACCGGTACCAGTGTTTTCTGAAGCTCTACAATCGTTACTTCGGTACCAATAGTGCTGTAGAAATACGCAAACTCAACACCAATTGCGCCAGCTCCCATGATGATCATTTTCTTGGGCTGTTTTTCCATTTTCATGGCACGTTCCGAATCAATGATCAGTGTACCATCAATCTCAAGTCCGGGTAATTGACGCGGACGTGCTCCGGTAGCGACAATAAACTGCTTTGCTTTAATACTCTCGGTTTCTTTACCGCTTTCATCGTTCACGGCGACTTCGTTCCTGGATTTGAATACACCGGTACCCATGAACACGTCAATTTTGTTGGCCTTCATGAGGAACTGGACCCCTTTACTCATTTTATTGGCCACTCCGCGGCTACGGGTAACCATACCACCAAAATCAGCAGTGGCATCCTTCACCGATATCCCATAATCGCCGGCATGCTGAATAGATTCCAGTACTTCTGCTGAACGCAGCAATGCTTTTGTGGGGATACATCCAATATTCAAACACACGCCCCCAAGATGTCTTTTTTCAATAATTGCGGTTTTAAAACCCAGTTGAGACGCGCGGATTGCAGCTACATATCCGCCAGGGCCTGAACCGATTACGCATACATCAAATTCTTTTGCCATGTTTTTTTGAAAATAAATGGTTTGGATTGATCTGTAAGAGAGGTGGCTTAAACGCTGTATCTGCATTTAACACTCCCTTTGGAACAGGAAAATTTTGGGAGCAGAAAGTACGGTTTTTTGTTATGAAGGGCGAATCTGGTCTACACCGGGCATTGACCTTTGATAAGCATTTACAGAATTATACGCTCCTTTCCTTTTTCGATAATGAGATCCAATTTTTATCTCTTACTTTCGTAACAGAACCGTTGGCTTTGAATGCACACTATGAGATATGAATAAAAAATCAGGTATTACCGGCATTGTTCTGAGCTTTCTTCTTATTTCAACAGCGGGTATAAGCGCGCAGGAGTATCAGGACAAATTAATTGAGCACTTTAATCGTAAAGACTACGACATCGAGGCTTTGCTTGAGGATGATCGTTTTGAGCTGGTCCCACAAATCCGGGAAAAGTTTGTCTACTCGGCAG
>JBCBST010000224.1:0-2773 GCA_039819115.1 Bacteroidota bacterium | reverse complement strand
GGAGAAATGTTGACCAATTTTCTTCAATTGAACGATTTTAAGGTACACTGGGCAAAAGATGGGAAAGAAGCCCTTGAGCTTATCAAGAATTACGCTAACGATATAGCGTTGGCTGTTCTCGATATTATGGTACCCCATTATGACGGCAAGGAGATATGCAAGCATATACGTAATCATCCCGTCATTAACGAAATACCTGTTATCTTTCTGACGGCCCGCGACGAAGAAAAAGATGAAATTGAAGGGTTACAGCTGGGCGGTGATGATTATATCAAAAAACCTGCAAGTCTGAACCTGATTAAGGCTCATATTGAAACGCAACTAAGGCGTAAAAATCCGGAGAGAGCCAACTGGATTCAGTATGATCAAGTGTATCTGGATACGGAAACCAAGGAAATGTTTATCCACGAAGATCAGGTAGAACTTACCCAAACCGAATTTGTGATTGCGGAATTGTTTTTCAAACACCCTAAGCTGGTATATAGCCGTCAGGAGATTTTGGAGCATATCACCGATGAAGAAAAATACATTTTCGATCGAACGGTCGATGTTCATATCAAAAATCTGCGCCTTAAAATGGGAGATGAAGGTAAGCTGATAAAAACATACCGTGGTGTTGGGTATGGTTTTAATCGCGATTACCTCAACTAATGAACATCCAAACCAAACTCTCCCTTACCTACATTACCTTACTCTCCATCGGTGTGTTCGTGATAAGCACCTATGCTATTCTGAGCATCCGGACCTTTTTATTAGAGGAAGGAGTAAAAAAAGTTCAGGACGACGTTCAGGTATTTGCCGAATCGTTGGCCGAAGATGACGATCTGAATGAACGGGTTGCCTTTGTAGCCCGGTTAACCGGATACTCCATCGCTTTATTCGATTCCACAGGGCAACTTTTGCTCTTGTCGGGTGATCAGGAGGGCGGTTTCGTAAATGCTGATGAGTTTTTGAATGCATCCGTCCAATCCCGGTTACGTTCAACTCCCGGTTCCCCGGTACTGATCAATGAAGAAGAAGTCGACCGGCTTATTGCGTTTCATCAGATTAGAATGGAAGGCAGTGAGGCCCGTTTTTTACGCATCAGCAAACTCAAAAGTGAGCTGTATGCCGCTGAATCCAGTATCCGTCATATCGCCTACGGAGCTATGATTAGTTCTTTTATCGTGGTTATCCTGGTCAGTATTTTCTTTGCGCGAAATTTGTCCGAGCCTATCCGTGGGTTAAGTGCGGCTGCGAAAGATATTACTCAGGGGAATTTAGACCGGGAGCTCAATAGTAACCGAAGTGATGAATTCGGTGATTTAGCTAAATCGCTGAATCAGATGGCGGAGAAGTTTAAATCGGATAATGAAATCCTGAAAAACCTGAACGAAAAACAAAGCCAGTTTTTTGCAGATATCACTCATGAGGTTCGTAATCCATTGCATACTATTGCAGGTGCTCTCGAAATGATAGAGCTGGATGGCCTGCCCCAGGAGAAGAAAGATCAGTATATCAATACCGCAAGAAAACAGCTCAGGCGCGTAGAAAACCTGTTTGAAGATATTAAAACGCTGCAGCGGTATGATTTTGATGCCACTTTTGTAAACCAGGAACCGGTCATTATGAAAGAGTTGGTTGAGGATGCCGTGAACATCCATAAACCAATGGTGGAATCAAAAGAATTGGAGCTTTTGGTTTCTGTAGAAACCGATGCTGTAGTACGGGTAGATCCCGATAAAATGGCCCAGGTTCTGGATAACCTGATAACCAATGCCGCAAAATATACGACAGAAGGTAGCATCTGGGTTACGCTGCGGGAGGAAGGAAATCATTTGGAGGTAAAGGTACGCGATACGGGCATTGGAATTGGGGAAGAGCACCTGTCGCGGTTGTTTGATCGGTTTTATCGAACCGATAAAGCCCGTTCAAGAGATAAAGGAGGGACAGGGTTAGGGCTGTCGGTGGTTAAGAGCATTTTAAAGGCGCATGGCGCAGAGATACAGGTATCCAGTGAACTAGGTGAAGGTTCCGAGTTTTGGTTTAACCTTCCGGTAGTAGCACCGGTGTCTACTGATCTTTGAAATAAGCGTACAACGCGGAAGCTCCGGCGCCAGCTACCATTGGAAATAACACATAGAGCACGCTATGCTGATAAGATGCGCCACCCAGTATAGAATCAATAATCGTTGAACCTAAAAAGACAGCAGGATTATACATCGCGCCCGAAAGAGGTTCACCCAGAGAGATAAGTCCGGCAAGTACTAACCCGATAATAAAACCAAAAGCAAAGTTCTTCTTGAAGAAGCGGTGCATGGAAACGGTTAAAATGAGCCATACAAAGACGAGCGTAAAAATTAATTCGGCTGCCACCTGTTGTGCAAACATGGTGTTATATGGAGGCTCGATATAGTACACCATTGAGGTGATGGTGAGCAGAGCAACACAGGCCATAGAAGATCCAAAGACCTGCGCCAGCACATATCCGATAAACTCATGGATCTTGATGTTTCTTAAAAATAGAAACCCAAGCGAAACGGCAGGATTGTAATGCGCTCCGGAAACATGACCACCAATATATATAAGCCCGGCCAGGACGAGACCGATCGTGAGGGGAGCGTCTGCTAACCCTATAGTAAGCACCAAAAAAAAGGTGCCAGTAAACTCCATGACATATTTCTTCATTCCCAGATAATGGCTACTTAAATTGCATCATTTCCGAAACCCAGCATTCAAATGTTTGGAAATGCCTGTCCAGCAAAGTAGTTTCCGTCCCAATTGAATGCTGGGT
>JBCBST010000223.1:0-2808 GCA_039819115.1 Bacteroidota bacterium | reverse complement strand
GCTATTTGATGAGGGTCATTTGACGGGTAATGGACTGACCGGCGCTTTCCAGGCGGTAGTAGTAAATCCCGCTGGCGTTATTAGCCGCGTTCCAGGTGGCGGTATAGGTACCCGCGCTTTGGGTGGTGTTTACCAGGGTGGCTACTTTTTGCCCCATCACGTTGTAGATCGATACGTTCACCAGTCCGCTGTTCGGTACCGTGTACCGGATGTTGGTCGTAGGGTTAAACGGATTCGGGTAGTTCTGATCCAGAACGAAGGCTTCCGGTGTGGTAGGCTCGGTTTCATTATTCACAGCCTGACTGGACGTGATTACTAAAGCGAATCGGGCGTTATCGTTCGTTTTAGCGCGGATAGAACCTGAATTAAGTTGTTCCGAAATGGTCTTTCCTTGAGCAATTCCTGTTATTTCCACGTTAAAAGAATCGGGAGTGGATAAATCATACTGGTTTTCCGTGGCTGTATCCACAAGACGAATGCTTAATCCTTCCGGAATATTGATTTCACCCCAGCTTAATGTAGCTGTTCCTGTTTCGGTAGATTCGATGTTTACCGGAATTCGTACTTCTTCCGAAAGTGAGGTAGGGAGATAATTAATTACAACATCGGCTTCGTCGACAGAAGAAAAAATCGAAAGATACATAGCGGTTAATGGAGTCATATAGTATGCATCTTTTGGATCAAGGCCGATCTGAGCGTCGTCAGCAAATTGAAGAGCATGGGTAGCTAAGAGTCCATCCATAGAAACTTCAATTGTTGCGTTCAGCGAAGTACGGAGAGCCTGCTTTAAAAACGTACCGCCGGTCGTGTTCATCGTAGCATAGTTAAACTCAAAATCACCGGAGGCACCATCGGTTCCCAACCGAACAAAAAAGGCTTGTCCTGCAGAAACGATTTCACTTCCTCCCGAAGCTTTTATATCCCATGCACCGGCAGTAGGATCCCAAACATATACGTTTGCATTAGCACTTCCATCAACAGTTTGAAGTGCAGTGAGAACGGCATCAACACTGAGGTCAGCTTCAAACGGATTACCCAGGAGGTGCCACCCCTCGTCACCATTTACGGAATTGCTCGCATCATTATCGGTGTGGGCTAAAGCGATGGTACCGTGAGGTGCAAATGTTTCGGACGTGGTATTTAAGGCAAAGTCATTATCGTCTGCCGTTCCGTTATTGTTATCGGCATCCAGGTAATAGTAATAGATAAAGCCTTGTCCGTAGGACAAATTCTCGCCAGTAAACTGGGTATACTCACCCCCATTGCTGGATTCTGTAAACGTATACACATTAGACTGACCAAAGCTTGCTTCATCAGAACCGGTAAATCCCTGAGTCCAGCCGTCCGACAAGTATGTAGCTACATTAACGTTTCTGAAGGGATTAGCAACCATGTGCCAGCGATCGGAAGCGAGACTTACATTTTCACTAACGGTAGCGTCGTTTACCGAAATAGATGAACCGTAGGATACCGATACATTCGCGGCGGTATTATCTCCGGTCCAGTTTGAAGCGTTACCAATACGCTCAAGCCATTCATTTTTAGTAGCCGAAGTTAACGAACCGCTATAGTAGATGTTATCAAACTCGCTCTCTGCACCCGAGGAGGCACCGGCTGCTACTCCTGTTAGCCCTTCAACAAGTACATCGGGTAAATCGGACTGATTGGGGTCATTAGAACCTGGTCCCTGGAACTGTGTGCTATTCGTCATGCCAATAAATACAAAAGAGGGGCTTGCAAATGTACCGGTATACATCAATATCTGGTCTCCTGATGTAGATAAGGAAATACAGCTGGTAATGGCTGTAGCATCTGATGCAGGGCTATTAATGGTGCAATCATTCTGTTCGTACGATAAGGTGATGACGGTTCCAGCTGTATGTCCACCCGTTGGTACCGTATATTCTATTTCTCCGGTTTCTGTTGCGCGAAGCTCCGTTCCGTTCCATCCCCCGTCCGCAAAACGGATGGATGTGCCTGCTTCCACATCAATAAGAAATACGAAATCAATTTCTTCTGTATTGCCAGAGCCTGTGGGGTCTTCGGCAAGGATTCTAAGTAGGGCCACATCGCCGGGCTCAAGTGTAGTTTGAGCCTGTATGCCAGCGGTTAAAGCGAATGTGCAGAGTAAGAATGCACATACATGGTTCATGTAGTTTTTCATAGTTGTTGGTGTTCGTTTTTATTCCCCCTAAGGAACAGTGTACATTGTTATTTAAAAAAACGATTAAGCGGGTAAGCTGGCTTCAAAGAGCGAGCTAGTTTCTTGAAGGGAAGATCCCATCAATACAGATGATAAAATTCATGCAAAGAAACGGATTCATGAACGTTATAGGTTGATTGCCACCCGTTGAATGAATGGTTGTCGTAGAATCAACCTTTGGGGCTCCATTTACCATTGCTGATCCCGTAATGTAAACAGAACCGGGTCTTAAAGGGATGTCAGGAATCCCATTTTCTCGATACACGTTTCCAACCGTTGCTTCTGCCAACACTCGTTCGGTGTCGGGGCCTGGTTCATCGGCCTGGGCATCGGTTCCCATAAGATGGGCTTCGAAAGTCGCACTATTCACTTCCATACCATTACTGCTTACAGTATTAGTTGTCGTTGCGGAATGGGAGTGACTAGGTAGCTGATCCACATCTAAAATGCGTTCTTCAAGACCGCCTTGTTGACTTAAAAATCTTTCTGTTAAGCCTGGTCCGTCACCGGTCCCAAGAGCCATACGTCCCCGGAAATCAGGTAATTGAAACGTAGTACGGCCATCACCGCCGTAAAAAGTCCCAAGTATGGCGTATAATGCAGCA
>JBCBST010000222.1:0-2821 GCA_039819115.1 Bacteroidota bacterium | reverse complement strand
TTCTTTAGGTTGATTGCTGATCGTTAGCAAAACATTCACTTATGTTAATCGGCGGAGATTTTAACAAAAAAGCTAAGGTCTTGTTAAGCGAATTATCGCGCTTAAGTGAAGAAACTGTAGAAACAAAAATAGCTGTTTCAGAATTAGTTCAATTAATCCAGGCCGATCGCAACGAAATGCGCAACTTATTGGAATACCTGGAAAACAAAGATTGTATTTCAGTGGAAACGATCGGGGGGCCGTATCTCTATGGGCACATTTCCATTACGAAGAAGGGACTGCGAAAGGCGGTAAAAAAATAAGGCTCCCGAAGGAGCCTGTAGCAAAATAGAGTTAGCTGGGATCAAGAATGTGATCGATGCGCTCAAGCACATCATCTAAATGTGCTCTCGAGTTGCGGTCGCGAATATTGGTGCGTTTGTTGCGGATGTCTTTTTCCAGCTGCTTGAGCTCCAACCGCATAATGGGTCGGATATCAGAGTTTTTGATGTCCACCCCGTTAAAACCCCGGGTTTGATCAACAGTAAAGACCGTTTCGGCAATATCTAGGTATACCCGCTGAAGGTTTCTGCGATAGGCATCGATGCTGTTGCCGGCATACAGCTCACTCCACACCCCAAGGCGCACATCTTCCACCATTTCAAGGAGGGTATAGGTGTTTCCGGTTGACATGGCTTCCTGCTCAATGAGGCGACTCATCGTTGAGGGGTTCATGACCGCGCTCAGTAAGCGACCCTGCAGATTCTTAACTCGCTCCACAGCGCCATTATGCTCAATACGTCTCAGAATTTCGGCATCCAGTAGCCAGGAAGGGGTAGAGTAGACATGATCGTTCATAAACTCCATGGCTCTGAGCTGATCACGCTCGGGCACCGGTATGTATACAGCTCCGGCCTGGTCGGACGTTTTTCGGTTTTGATACACTCCTCCCACATTGGTGGCAACATGGCGCGCATATCGGGACCACTGGCCGACGAGCTCCCGGTAAATTTCCTCCAGGTCGTCATAGTCTTCTCCGTCGGTGGATGTCCATTCCACCAGGTTAGGTACCACCCGTTTCAGGTTGGCCAGGCCATAAGTACTGGCTTTTACCGGGTCGTCGCCCAAATCTTCAGTT
Source organism: Bacteroidota bacterium (assembly GCA_039819115.1). Classification (GTDB taxonomy): domain Bacteria; phylum Bacteroidota; class Rhodothermia; order Balneolales; family Balneolaceae; genus JBCBST01. The sequence continues at coordinate 1,704 of JBCBST010000222.1, read as the reverse complement.
TGGGAAGACGGATCATACCCGGTAGAGGAGGCAAAGCGGTACACCGGATCTCCTGCTTTTTCTTCAATCCAGCTATCCAGTATCTCAAGTTCATCTTCGGGTGCAGTTACGCCGTCGATGTATCGATATCCCCAGTTAACCGAATAGAGGTCATACGGACCGATGGTTCGGATAAAGCGAATCCCTTCATCGCCAGGTTGGGCGATGTAGTTTTGACGGGCATACTCCATAATAGTGGTTGCAATACCCCATTTTTGGGTAAACGGTCCCGAACGGAGGGAATCTACCGGGTAGGCCGAACTGGATTGCATGTTATGCGGCAAGCCAATGGCATGACCAATCTCATGGGAGATCACCCGTCGCATCGTCTCGCCGATCAGGTCGTCGTCTAGTTTCAGTTTACGGGCTTCCGGGTTGGCAGCACCGGTTTCGATCATAAGACGGTTGCGGTACGAACGCATGTGATTATGGTACCAGACAATATCGCTTTCTATGATTTCACCAGAGCGCGGATCACTCACGCTGGGTCCAACGGCATTACGGATGGTACTGGCTACCCAGCGAACGGTGGAGTAGCGAATATCTTCCGGACTCCAGTCCGGATCTTCTTCCTTGGTCGGTGGTAGCTTTGCCTGAACCGCATTTTTAAACCCGGCTACTTCAAAGGCTTCATTCCAGTCTAAAATACCCTGGATGATGTACGACCGGTATTTCTCGGGAGTGGCCGGATCGAGATAATACACGATTGGCTTAACCGGTTCTACCAGTTCTCCGCGGGCATAGGCCTCCGGGTCTTTTGGTACCAGTCTCCACCGCCGTATAAAGCTTCGGGAGGCTGCTTTCTGTTCCTCTAACCCATAATCAATCTGACTGACGGTGAAATATCCCACCCGGTAATCTGACATTCGAGGCATCATGGGTTCTTTGGGGAGTAACACCATAGACTGGCTCATGAGCAGGGAAAGCGTGGCCGTGTTTCCATCCGATGGAGGGCTGCCGGCCTGGTAGGTCATAACGTGGCGGACCTCAATGTTCTGTGGGAAGCTTTTTGCCGTTTCGATATAGCTGCGTTTGCCGTCTAAGCGCCGAACCTGGTACTGTCGGCGAAGGAAGCTGGCCAGTCCGCTAATCGCTTCCACATCAGACTTAAAGAAATCGGTTACTTCAATAACAACCCCGGCTGAATCTTTAGAAAGGGCTTGTATCGGGAAGGCAGCGATGATGGGAGCAAAGTTATTGGCTTTCACCGATTGATAAACGGGTAGGGTGTCGTTGGCTACCGCGTTATACGATTGTTTACGCACCAGGATCTGATCCCGCTGGCGTTCAAAAGTGATGACTTGTTCAGCGGATTTAGCACCGGCAGACTGGAATCCAAAAAAGTTGGAAGGTACCTGTGCCACACGGCTTACGAGTAACATCTCGCGTTCGAGCAGGGAATCAGGAATCTCATAAAACAGCTTTTCACCCACCCAGTGCACGGTAAAAAGGCCTTCGTCCGATTTTGCTTTAGCCGTTATGACTTTATTGTAAGGTTTAATCCCGTTTTTAGAGGATGACCTGCTGCTGTTACCCGGGGCAGAAGGTTTGGAAGTGGGGGCCGGTGCAGCCGATTTTTCGAAAAGAGAACATCCATAAGTAAAAAAGCTGGCAACCAATGCCAGAAACAAGAGGCGTCTTAGATTCATATATGATAGTTGTGAT
>JBCBST010000221.1:0-2863 GCA_039819115.1 Bacteroidota bacterium | reverse complement strand
CAAAAATGTGATTAAGCCAACACAACACCATATATTTTGAATTAGTGTGTGACATCACTTTTCCGGGACAGGACATTCTTTGTGTTTAGGCTCCATCATTGTGAAAAAAGAAAAAGTGCTGTCACACACTAATTCAAAATATATGGTGTTGTGTTGGCTTAATCACATTTTTGAATAAGGGTTGGTACTCTTATAGATTCAATACGCATACTATTCATTTTCGACTCCGGATCGGTTGAAACTGGAGGAGTCCGCACATAGAGCATGCCTTTATTTCTTTTGAAAAAGTGAAATCTTGAACGTTGGAATATTTAACTGAATAGTTACAACGAAAGTCCGAATATGCGGGGTGTAATTATGCCGGGGTTTATTATTCGGGGAGGAGATAACATTAGCATTGCCAGCAATGGTCGCAGTTCTAATCCTGCTGCTCTTATAAAGACAGCTTTGGCATGCCAGCTTTTCTTTATTTCGTACCTGCACAGGGGTAAGCTTCACCACATATTCCCCAATGTGTCTTACTTTTCCTTCTTCTGCATTACAAAAATCGCACGTTTTTGCGGCATCTTTTTTTTGTAGAGCAAGTGATTCCATGAATACTATATGATGAGAGATAACTAGCGTTTGAGTGAATTAAAATGATAGCCAATAAAGGCAGATCAATCTTTCACTAGAGGGTCAAAGTTTGAACGTTGGGTGCAAGTGAGAGCTCCCAGGCCGATTAAGTGTGCACGAACAACAGGGAACAGGCTTCAAGCAGGTGTACTTCTATGCAGGAAAAAGCCCTGAATTTAAAGAGTTGTAATCCGCTTTCGTTTTCTGTGGGGATTTAAACAAATTCTGACCTTAACTAACTTAACTAACTTAACTAACTTAACTAACTTAACTAACTTAACTAACTTAACTAACTTAACTACGCTTTAATGAACATACGGACTACACTACTGGGGATTTTAGGAGTGCTTCTATGCACCCCGGTTTTTGCACAAACAAAACAACCACTTACCGTTGCCGACTATCACAGGTGGTCGGGGGTATATAATACAGAAGTTTCGGATGACGGGATGTGGTTTGCCTATTCCTTACGCCCGAATGGAGGAGACGATACGTTATTCGTTCAGCATTTGAATGATGAAGGCACCGTATATGAAATTCCAAATGCCTCAAATCCGGTATTCTCTGAAGATAATAACTGGGTTGCCTATCGGATTTCCCCCGATGAAGAATCGGCTAAGAAACTTAGAAAAAGCAAAAAACCCGTTCATCGCAAAGCTGAACTATTAAACCTGAAAAGTGGAGAAAAAGTACAGGTTGAAAGGATGCAAGCCATGGCTTTTGACCAGCGTTCAGCGTATTGGGTAGTGCATAGAAACAAGCCAGGTAACGATAAATCAAAACATAAGGGGAGTGATTTGTTGGTTCGCAACCTGAATACGGGTTCAGTATTGAATATCGGTAATGTGACAGAGTTTTCGTTCAACAAAAAGGCGAGCCACCTGGCTTATGTTGTTGATGCAGATAATAAATCAGGTAATGGAGTATATGTAATGCATACGGAACAGGGTTCGATACAACCTGTAGAGACAGACTCTGCCCACTATCATATGCTGGCATGGGATGATGTTGTAGAGGATGACGAGACCAGATGGGAAGAGAAAGGCAATGTGTTGGCCTTTATGAAAGGAGAGAAAGTGGATTCCTTAATACACATGCAAAATGAGATTGTGGTGTTTGAACAAAAGAAGGGAGCATGGGTTTCGGAAACGATAGAGTCAACATCGATCGGGAATTTTCCTGAAGGAATGGTCATCAGTGAAAAACGACCAATCAGGTGGAGTGCGGATGGTTCACATGTAATGTTTGGCCTTGACGAGCAGGAAGAAAAAGTAGAACTCAGTAAAGACACGGTGGCTAATCTGGATGTGTGGCACTGGAACGACGATCGCATTCAGTCCGTACAGATGCGACAGGCCAGAAACGATAAACGCTTCACCCACATGGCTGTATATCACCTGGATAAGAATACATTCGTTCAGATTGCAGATGAATCTGTAAAGAACGTCTGGGCGTCTGACCATAACCGATATACGGTTGGAAGAGATCGAACCCCTTATATCAACGACGTAAATTGGGGGGTGGATCCTTCTGATTTGTACCGCATTGATTTAACGAATAACGAGCGTGTTCGTTTTGCTGAAAACATTAAACGCTGGCTCGGATTTTCCCCTGATGGCAGATATTTCCTGTATCAGAAAGTGGAGGGTGATGGTGCCGATTTACTCGTATATGACCTCGAAAAGAATAAGCAGACTAATGTATCGGAGGTGGCACCGGTAGCATTCATTAACAATGAGCACATCTACCCGCACGAAAACCCAACCTTTGGATTAGCGGGCTGGACCAAAGACGGAAAACACGTCATTGTGAACCAGAAATACGATCTGTGGATGCTGGCACTGGATGGATCTGATGCCGTAAATATCACCCAAGGCATGGGTGAAGAACAGGAAATTATATTTCGATATCTGAACCTGGACGGCGAGGATTACATTGATACCAAGAAAACAATGATGGTTAGCGCTTTTGGTAAATGGACTAAAAAAGATGGCTTCTTTCGGGTTGATCTTGGCAAAAAACCAAAAGAACTGGTGTTTGACGATGTTAGCTACGGACGTCCGATAAAAGCTGAAGATGCTGGCCGGCTGGTTATGACGCGTCAAACCTTTGAGGACTTTCCGGATTATTATTCCACCAATACTTCGTTCAGGAATATGAATAAAGTTACCGATGCCAATCCTCAGCAATCGGAGTATGCGTGGGGTACGCGTAAACTGCTAACCTTTGAGAATGGACGTGGTCAAAA
>JBCBST010000220.1:0-2889 GCA_039819115.1 Bacteroidota bacterium | reverse complement strand
AATAATTAGAACAAGAACTTAAGGTTTACCCGGTTCTATTGAAACAAAGTAACGTTATTTTAGTCCGTCGATATAGGTTATTACTGCACTACGTGAATCGAACACAATGCCACCTTTTCCCTTGGTACCCGAAATACTCAAACGAGTTTGGGAACCCGTATTTGGTGTGGTAACTACAATAGAAAGAGTAGCGTCTTCAAGATCATTACTATCGTCATCAGAATCGGACAGCGCTGCATTAAACTGGGTACGCCCGGGACCCGGATCAAAAAAGTCGTTTAAGGTAAGGTTTGCATCTCCGGTAACTGCTAATCCCTGCGAAGCCTGAAGTGAAATGGTTGTACCTGCTGCCATCGGATACCCGTTTAAATCAGTTACTTCATATGAAAAGGATTGTGTTTGATTGGAAGGTACATCAATAACAACGGGGTTAATAGATATGTTGGCCGTTCGGGTGGTAAACAGCATGTTCAACTCCCGCTCAATCCGCGTATTATTTTCGTCTACGGTTTCAGCAAATACCCGAAAAAAACCAATACCCCTTGGATCATTTTGAGGAGTACTACCATCAGGTCTTAGCAATACAGATGCTGAACCAAAATTGTCGGTTAATGAAGAACCCTCTATAATTCCTCCGCCAACGGTTCGGAAAGAAACCGCCGTACCAGGACGGACCGGATTACCAAACCGATCACCGACACTCGCTACGATAGGGTAATTGAGGTTAGTACCCGTGGCGACAAGCCCATATCCTTCCACATTTCGATTATCCGTAGCCACGAAAAAACGGTCCGGAGAAGGAAACCCACCATTAATGGAAATGATCACCGGCGAGGACAAAATCTCTAATGGAGGATTGAGTTCATCCCGGAATATGCGGGCCTGTAAACGTACCACGCCAGCAGAATCTCCACTAAAGATACTGGTTACAGCACGGCCGCTGCTATTTGTTCGTACGATGTTTGGAATAACGGATTCACCACCACCGGGGCTGCTTAATAGCACAAATTCCACATCTACAGCTCCTTCAGCGGATATAGCGCGGCCGGATGAATCCTGCACTTCGAATGTGAAAGTTGCATTTACTTCACCACCTGTTTGCCGGATGTTGATGAATTCCCTGGAAATCTGTTCCAAAATGATGGCAGCAGCTCCATCAGGTGATCCAGAAACTTCATCGGGTTCATCAACAGGATCATCCTCAGGAGTAAGTTCAAAGTTCACATTGTTCTGAACCTCACCCGGTGTAATTGTAACATTACGGTTGAGGCTATTATAATCTAATGCGGTGGCAACGAGTGTTAACTGGGTTACATCATTTACGTTCAAACCGCCTATTGAATAGGCACCACTTGAGTCTGTTTGTGCAAAATCGGTAAGATTTTCCGGTGCAGAAATGGTAACCGTTGCGCCTGCCAGCGGATTTCCGGAATTAGAATCTGTTACTTCACCGCTTATAACGGCATCATCATCGCTGTCGGTTTCACAGGCTGTAAAGCACCCCAGTAGAACAACGACTGATAAAAGCTTTAAGTAATTCATAAGTACATTAGATGATATATTGTCTTAAAGACAATATACTTCATTATTGTTACAATGCAGATGCTACCGAGAAAACCTTGCTCTACTTTTTATGAGCAATCAGTTCCGGTTCGGGGATCAACTTCCAGACTACGAGTGCCATTGCAAACATCATCAAGCCGGCAACGATGGTGTTACTTAAATACCCAAAACGTATATATAAAGGACCTGCAATAGCGCCACCAAGCCCGGCTCCCATATTACCAATTGCTACTAACATGCTCATCAAAGAACCTCTCTTCGAAGCAGAAACTAACTCAGTAGAAAGGGCCTGAAGAGGACTCATTCTCATAGCTACTAAAATCATAGCGATAGGGAACAGGATGTAAGCTATCCAAAACTCGACCACCACATAAGTGGTTGATATCATGAGTATCGAAAACGCAATACAGGATACAATAATCATTCGTTTTCTACCTATTTGATCGGATAGCCTGCCGGCTCTGGGGCCTGCAATAGCATTGGCAACACCTCCAGCTGCAAACATGTATCCAATCATGGTGAGCGAAATTGAAAACGTTTGCTCGAGCCAGGTAGGTAAATACACAATGAAAACAGTAAGTCCCAGAAACATAAAAACGTACGTCAGTGTAACCGCTCTGATATCTGGCTTTTTGAGTAAGTCGATGTACTTATGAAAGGTTGATGCCAATGATATTTTACCATCATCAACTTCTACTACAGGTTGGGGTACATGCAAAAAAACCATTCCGAAGGTAAAAGCCATCAGTATTCCGAACACAATAAACGGAAAGCCAAAACCCATCTGTTCAGCTAAAAAAGTACCTAATGGTATTCCCAGTATTTGTCCAACTGCAATACCACTCATGATCCATCCATTTGCCCATCCTCTTTTTTCATAAGGAAAGTAATCTCCAACATAGGCAACAGCAGCGCCACTGAGTATTCCTCCGGAAGCCCCGGCTAACGCTCTGAGTGACAGAAAACTTACAAAGCTGTCAGCGAATTGATGGAGTACTAGAAAAATGGCCATACTGCCGGATCCGAGTAATAGAATCTTACGCCGTCCGATCTTATCAGAGTAAGGACCCATAAGAATGGCGCTAATCCCAAGCATCACGGCATAAACCGTAACAAGATTACCCAAGAGCTCCAGCGATGTATTTAGTTCTTCCTGGATTTGAGGAAGCAGGGGAGTGATAATCATCACCTGGCAACTTGCTGAGAAGACAAGCAACCAAAGCGAGAATAAAATCAGTGTATCTTTTTTTAGAATCGAAGGCATTTATGAAAAGTACAATCAATGTCGATAAGAGACACTACGAATGTTAACATTCTTTTTTTATA
>JBCBST010000219.1:0-2890 GCA_039819115.1 Bacteroidota bacterium | reverse complement strand
GTATTTGTGTCCTAATCTTCAAGAGTAATCGCTATTATTTCTTCAATTGTAGTCACTCCTTCTTTAATCCGTTCTCTTCCGGAACCTCTAAGTGTGAGCATGCCCTCATTCACGGCAAAGTCTTTAATAGCGCCTTCGTCGATGTCTCCACCGGCATCAAGGATAAGTTGTTTAATCCCTTTTGAAAAGAATAACGCTTCGTGAATAGCTGCCCTTCCTTTGTATCCACTTCCGCTACATTTATCGCATCCTACAGCTTTGTAGAATGTTGTTGCTTCGATTTCTTCGTCGGTAAATCCAAGGCCGCGAGCCGTTTCCGGATGTGGTTCAAACGCTTCTTTACAATCGTTGCATAATCGTCGGATCAAACGCTGTGCCATTACCAGGTTTACCGCATTTGCAATAAGGAATGGCTCAACGCCCATTTTAAACAATCGGGAAACAGCACTTGGTGCATCGTTCGTGTGTAACGTGGAAAACGTAAGGTGACCCGTATTTGCCAGCTTGATTGCAATTTCAGCGGTTTTTAAATCCCTCATCTCCCCCACCAATACAATATCGGGGTCATGTCGAAGAATACCCCGTATGGATTGATCGAAGCTCATGTGATTGCTGATCTTTAACTGCCTGGCTCCTTCAATGATATATTCTACCGGTTCTTCAATGGTCAACACATTAAGTGTAGGTTCAATCACATAGTACAGTGCGGCTACTAAGGTTGTTGACTTCCCACTACCCGTTGGACCGGTAATAATTACGATACCAGACGGCTTTTTGATTGACTTGACAAAGCTTTCCTTTGCAACCTTTTGCAAGCCCAGTTTATCCAGATCACGAATTACTTTTCGGTCATCCAGTATCCTGATTACAATAGACTCAAACTTTCTGTCAAATTGTTTCCCAACAATGGGCATGATAGAAACCCGATACCGGATTCCCACGCCATCTATCTGGCGTTGAATGAATCCATCCTGCGAAGCATCCCTTTCAAAACGATCCACATTCCGGGTTTTATCTTTAATAACAGCCGATATGGCTTCTGGTTTTACGTTTTTTTGTTGATACCAAAGTTGAAGTTTACCGTCAATTCTAAACCGGATATCGGTTGTTGCCGGACCGCTTGGAACAATATGAAGATCACTAACTCCCTGACGAACAGATTCCACCAACATCCCTTCCACCAGAGAGTTAAGCATGCTTTGATTGATCTCAGCATCAATTTCTTCTTCATCAATTTCCTCCTCTCCTTCTTCGAATGTTGGTTCCTCGTAATCAATCTCTTCTAACAGATCGAGAAACTCATTTTTTTGCTCGTATACTTTTCCAAGAATATCTTCAACAATCTCGTACTTGCAATATACCAGCTCCGTTTGCTTTACATTCAGGCGGGAAATAATACTTTGAATATCGGGATCAGAAGGGTCAGCAGCAGCTATGGTAATGGATCCATTTTGTCGCTGATACGGAATTGCCTTATGCGTGACCAACTCCCCAACCACATCCTCGGGGAGGTCTTCCACATTCTTTTTGATGTGCTCTAGTACATCCTCGGGAACGGAGTTTCCAGCGCCCAATACCTCACGGAACGCATAAATATTCGCTATCTCTTTCATGACCCGATGACGGTCAAGACCAAGATCCTGCGATAAAATCTGACCTAATCTACGGTTACTGTCATCTGGTTCTTCTTCTAAAATGGCCAGTGCACGCATTAACTCATCGGTTGTGATTACCCCCTTCTTTACAAGGATGTCGCCGATATGTCTACGAATATTTATTTTGGCCATTAAAGCGAGCTATAGTGCAGAGTCTGGTTTGATCACCGCCGTTTCTGAAGATACAACAGTAATAGCTACTAACGCGACCATAATAAACATATTGATGAATAAGTTGATCACATCAATCACGGACTGCATTTTGTAGGTAGTTTGAAGCTCGTAATACTCCGACAGCTGTTTTGCATTGTCTCTTAATGCACCGGATTCGGCCCCCAGCCTGAATCGGCTGATTGCAGTCTGCGTAAATACACCTGTTTCCTCCATAGACTCAATAAGACCAGCACCATCTTTCAACATTCGTTTTATAGCCACTTCTTTAATTTGTTTTTCCATGTACTTATTCCGACATGCTTCTGACGCAACCCGAATTACTTCAATATTCTGTCCTGAACCGCTGTAGAGTGTGTAGAATACCCGAGCAAAGATTTCAATACTAGTCTTGTGAAGCAAATCTCCAATTACGGGCACTTTAATCAAGTATTTATCCCGGAATAGTGCGCCCTTTGGAGTACTAAAGTAATATATAATACCTAAAATCGGAGCCAGGGTACCAATCAACATGAGAACCCAGTTGGCTTTAAGCCAGTAACTGATTTCCAGTGTTGTAGCCGTCATTGGTGGCAATGTGATATCCATTTCCAGGAAAAGCTCTGCCGTTGATGGAAAAATAAAACCAATATAAAAGATCACAACGCCCACAACGGCCAATACCGTAACTGCAGGCATTAATAAGGAGCGTTTCAGGTTCTTTTTAAACTCGGCGTCACGTTCAAGAAATTTAGCTGTGCTTTCAAAAACGAGGGCCATATTACCAGAAGTTGATGCCACACTAAGCATGTAAGCTGCGAATTTTCCAAAAACAGATTCATGCTTTCCGTATACCTCTTTTCCCTCTTTACCATCCTTGAGATCTTTCTGGATGGTTTTGACGACTTCTTTCATCCGCTTATTGGAAGTATCTTCAATCAATAGATTCAGAATCTCATCAAAGGTGAGTTGCTGTTTCAATAAGTCGGCTGATAAGCTAATAAAGGTAACCACTTCACTCATGGGAACACCGCCCTGGAAGTTGAAAAGCCGCTTATTAATGCTTACTACCTGGTAGCCTAGTT
>JBCBST010000218.1:0-2947 GCA_039819115.1 Bacteroidota bacterium | reverse complement strand
GTATAGGTTCGAACCTGCCTGCCTTGTATCAACATTTTTAAGAACTGGCTCACGCTGCTGATTAATCCTTTTGTTATACCCTTGATTTCCACTTTCTTTTGGCATGGGTGCAGATAGACAGAGAGTTGTTATATGTATTAGATTATGCCTCATGTTCACAGCTGATACGTTCTAAGAGACAGAAACGCCCCCTTCTGCGAGTATCTCATCGGCACGGGTGACCGGTACAGTCGATTCCACTTCTTCTTTCGACCTGATTTTTGATGCGATAAAAAATGAACCTAAGCCAACGGTTAACCAAAACGCATCAACACCAAATACATACCACATCCCATTCTGAGCAGTAACCCAGAGCCAGTCTGTTGTCACTATTCCATTTACGAGAGGAATCAATACTCCGCATAAACCTGTCAACGAGAAATGTACCTTATTGACTGAGGCAAATTGTTTAGGCAAAAACCCTAATACAGTAATCAACAACCATCCCAGAAAGAAGGTAAGCTTCACATAATACACCCGGTCTGCTACATCGAGAGGAATGACTTTGTTTGCAATGAAAAGCAACGCACTTGCAGGGATCAGGGCAAGACAAAAAGAGAGGTATCCTTTGGTCAGCCTGTATTGGAATCTACGCTGCTCAGGTGCGTATTTCTTGTTGTTGCGGGCTTCATACCAGAGCAACACCCCGGTAAGCAACATTCCACATGTGAGCAGGGCGAGTAACACATACACAATACGCATGGCATATCCACCAAAACGTGCAAAATGAAGTCGTGTAATCGTATTAAGAACGGAATTTACATAGGTTGTTTCCGAAGGATCAAAGCTAACAATCCGCTCTCCGGTAGCTAAATTATACCCAACCTGCCCAAGACCGTTAATGGTCTCATTATTATCAAAATTGAAAATCACATAAGCGTCCTCATCCCCGTAATGTGAAAACTGTGCATTTCCTACCGTATACCCGGGATACTGATTAACTACTTCTTTAAAAAAGGGATTGACCGGTAACATCTTTGCTGGTTGTGCATTTTCAACACCATCAATAAACCGGTTGGGAGCAACCGCCTGCTGCACCTTGGCGGGGTCACCCTCAAAAAATACCAGTGCGGCGGGAATGAGTAGTAAAGTCAGAAGTCCAAAAAAAGCACCGGTAACGGCATACATAATCTGGAACGGTAATCCTACCAGTCCCAACACCGTATGCGCGTTCCTCCACAAAGCTTTCCAGCTAATGGAATACGAAAGCGCAAAAAACTTTGACACGATCGAATTCCAATGAATCACTAATCCGGAAATGGTCGCAAGCAAGAAAAAAATGGAGATAAACCCGGAAATGTATAAGGCAAATGGCAAAGGCCTCAAATAGTGCAACCGATATAAGGTTTCACCCACCGTTGTAAATGCTCTTCCATCAGAAGAAAAGGTATACTCCCCATCAGAGACCTTTAAATAATACACAAACCGTTCAGTGGACGTTTTTGCAGTGTCCGTAAAACTTGCCCCAAATACCGAGAATAGAGGCTGTTCATGAGATGGGGGACGTAGCGTAAACTGGGAATGTGGATCAAATAACGGATCGTACGTTTTAATGGCTTCTATGACCTGGTCTAAATCGACTGATTCAGCTACAGGAATACGGGCATTGGGATTTTCCCATTGATATAGTTCCCAACGAAAAATCGAAAACGCACCCGCAAAAAAAATGACAAACAGTAAAGTACTGATGCTGATACCAGCTATGGTATGTGCGTGGATAAATAACTGATTAATCCGTTGAGGTAGCTTCATGATCATCTATAGATTTAAATAAATAATGACGCTGCATACCGATGTACCCAGTATGAATATGGCCCAGGGCTTCCACGCTTTATCCTGTACTATGGCCAGCATGATGCATCCCACCCACAAAAAAAACGACATGAATGCCGAAGTAATCAGCATATAGCTCTTGTCTTCAAAAAAGCTGCCTATCATCATTTGAAAAGCCATCGTGAGTGCGAAACCACCGAATACACCGGCAACGGTATTTGATATTCGGGTAGGCCTTTTACCTAAAAACTTTGCATTAGCTGGCATGATCAGATCGTTGAGTTGAAAAGGCAGGAAGAACTACAAGAAACAGGCTAAGCGTACATGTAGTGGATAGAATCCAGTAAAAAATCCCGGTAAGTACCCCATAACGAGCAACTATGAGCACAAGGGAAGTCATCACGAGTAGTGCGGAAAATAAACGTACCCATACTTTTAGTTCTGCTAACCTGGTGAAAAATTGTTGATCGGAGAATGGAAAAAACGTTGAGACGCTATAGAGCAGAAATACACCCATGGCGTTGAACATCAGGCTCATAGTTATGATCGGTGAACCATTTAGAGATTATAAGCTGTGTAATTCTTATTTAGACTAAATATAAATTACTTGCCAATGGTACAACGCTTTTAGCCAAAAGTAAATGCAAAAATACCTTTTTGTTTGTTTAAAAGGGTTTTTTACAAGCCCTTGCCATTAAAGCTATAACCTGATCCCGGTATGCAATTACCCCATCTTCACATAAACTTCACATTCGATCCGGTTTTTGCACTTCTATTCTACAAGAGACCACAAAACTTTTCAATGACAGACGTAAATGGTAAGTAATAAGACAGGCGTTTTACTCGTAAACCTTGGCTCTCCCGATACCTATGAGCCCCAAGATGTTAAGGTATATCTGCGCGAATTCCTGATGGACAAACGAGTGATTGATGCTCCTTTTTTTGTCCGAAAAATGGTGGTTGAGGGTATTATTCTCCCTTTCCGGCCAAAAGAATCCGGTGAAGCCTATGAATCCATCTGGTGGGAAGATGGGTCGCCCCTTATTGTGATAACCAGGCAAGTACAGGAAAAATTGAAACAACGACTAGGAGAGCAGGTTCCTGTAAGCATAGGCATGAGGTACGGAAATCCGTC
>JBCBST010000217.1:0-2950 GCA_039819115.1 Bacteroidota bacterium | reverse complement strand
TACTGCACATTTTGTACCCGTTTGTAGTACCAGGGATATATCCCTGGTACTACAAACGGGTACAAAATGTGCAGTACATTGATCTGAATCTGGATCTCTAAGTTTTTCCTTCACCTGGTTTTCTGGAGCAGAGCTCATCATAATGCTCCCGGATGATGCTCAAGGATTTAATCGATTCGCGAATCAGGATAAGTGCTGCCAGTACTAGGCACCCTATTCCAAAGCCCGTGAGACAAAGAACAATAAGAAAGCTGGATACGCCAAACGCCGTAAACATAGCTCCGACTAATCCGGCCACGGCCAGAAATGTGATGGAGGCATATAAGCAAACCAATGCATTTCGAAACAGAACAGATCTCCCCATTAACTCTTTGGCCACCATATGCATATGCTCATCATTGCCATGTTGATGTTCGAGCAGATGGTGCATTTCGTTGTGAATTTGTGCGTACCGCGCTGAAGTAGACATAATCATCAACCCGGCACCCGGGATTAACAGTAAAGGGCTAAGCCATAAGCCGGCGTCTTCCATATATCCGTTTCGCAATGAAATGAGCATGTAGTACTACTCTTTTTCGTACAGATTCCTCATTTCGTTTTAAAGGTTATTAGTTTTAGTATTTTGATAGGCAATTCAAATTGAGCACTATGATTACCCCGGATTGGTTAACCACAACCCCAATCGACCATGTAGCTGTAGAAGAGCGTGTGGCACGGCTAAATAAACGCAGCATAAAGAAAGATTCCAAAGTACAGGCACTGAAACTTGCACTGAGTATGATGGACCTTACCACATTGGAAGGAAAAGACTCTGATGGTAAAGTGATCCAGCTCTGCCAGAAGGCGAAAGTACCGTATGCTCCCATGCCCGACTTGCCTACCGTTGCCGCAGTGTGCGTGTATCCAAGTAAAGTTAGACTGGCACGGCAGCAATTAACTGGCACCAACATACAGGTAGCCAGTGTGTCCACAGCTTTCCCAAGCGGACAAGCACCGTTAGACGTTAAAATAGCAGATACAAAATTTGCGGTAGACGAGGGTGCTCATGAAATTGATATGGTCATTTCCAGAGGAGCTTTTCTCTCCGGAGAGTTTCAGTTGGTGTTTGATGAAATAGCTACCATCAAAGAAGCGTGTGGTAACGCTCACCTCAAGGTAATCTTAGAGACTGGTGAGCTTCATACCTACGAAAACGTCCGTAAAGCCAGCGATCTGGCCATGCATGCCGGAGCAGATTTTATAAAAACATCCACAGGGAAGATCAGTCCGGCTGCAACTCAACCTGTTACCCTGGTTATGCTGGAAGCTATTCGTGACTACTACTACAAAACAGGCAAAAGAATCGGAATGAAGCCAGCTGGCGGAATACGTACCGCTAAACAGGCTATTCAATACCTGGTTTTAGTAAAAGAGACCTTGGGAGCAGAATGGCTGAACAACACGTTGTTCCGCTTTGGAGCCAGCTCGCTGGCTAACGACGTCTTAATGCAAATTGTAAAACAGCAAACCGGAGCCTACCAATCGGCCGATTACTTTTCGGTTGACTAATTTCGGACCTCTTTTTCAGTCATCATATGGAAAAACTCACAGACGCACCTTACAAACCAACTTCGCCAACATCCAAGCTGGATTTCTCCTCGATTTGGGAGTATGCACCTGCTCCGGAAAGTTCCGACCATGTAGAACTGGAAGCGAAATACGACCTGTTCATAGATGGTAAATTCGTGAAACCCGATAAGGGCAGATATTTCACATCGGTAAACCCGGCCACCAAGGAACCGATTGCCGAATTTGCAGAGGCAACCCAAAAAGATGTGGATAAAGCTGTTAAAGCAGCTCGTAAAGCATTTGAGGGATCATGGTCCGGTTTATCCGGTAAAGAACGGGGCAAATACATCTTCCGTCTTGCCCGTATGCTACAGGAAAGGGCACGGGAGTTTGCAGTGTTAGAATCCATGGATGGAGGGAAACCCATCCGGGAATCCCGCGACGTGGATGTACCTTTAGCTGCTGCCCACTTTTTCTATTATGCAGGCTGGGCTGATAAACTGGCCTACGCTTTTCCAGGTGCCCGGACAAAACCGCTTGGCGTTTGTGGTCAAATCATACCCTGGAACTTTCCGTTGCTTATGCTGGCATGGAAAATTGCCCCTGCCCTGGCCTGTGGAAATACCGTGGTGTTAAAACCAGCAGAAACTACTCCACTCACAGCGCTTAAATTCGCCGAGCTGGTCAGAGATTCGGGTCTGCCGGATGGCGTGGTTAACATCATTACGGGTGCCGGACCTACCGGTGCAGAACTGGTGGCACACCCTGATTTAAACAAAATTGCGTTTACCGGTTCTACAAACGTTGGGAAACTCATTCAAAAATCGTTGGCCGGCTCCCAAACGTCCTATACATTAGAACTTGGTGGTAAGGGACCACTCATCATCTTTGAAGACGCTCCTCTTGATCAGGCGGTCGAAGGAATCATTAATGCCATCTATTTTAACCAGGGACACGTATGCTGCGCCGGATCCCGGTTGTTGGTTCAGGAAGGGGTTGCTGAACAGGTGATTCAAAAACTAAAAGACCGGCTGGAAAGCCTGATTGTAGGCGATCCACTGGATAAGAATACTGATATCGGAGCAATAAACTCCCAACAACAGTACGAACGAATCAATGAGTACCTGGCCCTTGGTGTGGAGGAAGGTGCAGAGGTCTATCAACCAGACTGCGCTATCCCGGAAGAAGGCTATTTTATCCGCCCTACCCTTTTCACTAATGTCTCTCAGAGTAATCGTATTGTACAGGAAGAGATTTTTGGACCGGTGCTAACCGTTCAGACCTTCCGTACGGCCGACGAGGCCATACAGAAAGCCAACAACACTCCGTACGGACTGGCTGGTGGGGTTTGGACCGATAAAGGCTCGAAGATATTTAAGGTGGGTAAGCAATTACGAAACGG
>JBCBST010000216.1:0-2981 GCA_039819115.1 Bacteroidota bacterium | reverse complement strand
CCTGATCATCCTGTATCTGAGGAGTACCTCTGCAGTTTGTTAATTTTAAATAGCGCTAGTCGCCTTCACTCACTTTTTCGAGTAGCTTCTTCTTAAGTAAATCTTCCACCTTCAGACGGTCGTGCAATGGGATGCGGGTGGTGAATGTTTTAATGCCCGTTTCTTCCTCATATTCAATTTCAAGTACATCTTCTGAAACCCATTGAAACGCAAGCAGGCTGTCCCAGTCGATAGCAGTATCCAGTATACAAATGCAAAACCGTCGAAACTCGGGTATGAGTCGGAGTACGAACCCCCACATTCCAATGCTGATTAAAGAAAGACCCGAAGTAAAACGAATGGGGGTAACTGGTAAATCTCCAAATAACGACATGCGCTGTAACCCAAACAGAATCATGGCCAGTGCTACTATTCCCGGGAGAATTTCTGTGGGGAAAGAGCGCCATGAATAAAGCACGGTGCCCGATTTTTTTTTCAATCGGTAAAGCTGAACCGCTGAACCCGAAAAAAATCCCGCAACCGAAGCATATAAACCTGCCATTACAGCACTGGATGTGCGTTCTGTGAATATCCTGTTTTCCTTGAGTAGCTGAACGGCTGAGATAAACAGGAGTAGGCCCACTAAAAGAACCAATATATCCCGGTAACGGGTGTCATACACCCGTTTGAGCGGAAGGTACCCTAACCAAAAACTGATTCCCCAAACCAGCAGACAAGAACCGATTATCCAACTCATTTTGTTGTATTTTCTGTTAAACATTCGACGATTATGAGCGAGCTACATACCACTCCTACAGGAATAGAAGTTAGTAATTCCGATCAGGTTCTAGAAATAACATGGGCCGATGGTCATACATCGGTATTTCCTTTGTTCGGACTGCGAAAAAATTGTCCCTGTGTCATATGCCGGGGTGGTCACGATCAAATGGATCAGTTTGAAATAGGTGCATTTTTTACGGATAAACCGGGTCGTATCGAAATCAGAAACCTGGAACAGGTCGGTAATCATGCGTTAAAAATTACGTGGGCCGATGGTCATGATTCCGGTATGTATCGTTGGGATACGCTACGATGGTTAGATCCTGTAAATCATGTTCAGGAAAGCTGAATAATTCTCAATTCTTATTTAGATTCAGTCTTAACTGGAACTCATTCTTTAATTGCTCAATCACATGAAATCTCATCTTTTTTCACTCTTCATCATTGCAACTCTTGTAACTGCCTGTCAAAAGCCACAAGTCGTAAATGTATATTCCGCCCGCCATTATGATACAGACGTACAGCTTTACAGTGAATTTGAGGAACAAACGGGGATTAAGGTAAACCTGATTGAGGGAGGGTCTGATGAATTGATTGAACGGGTTAAGAGCGAAGGAGTTAATTCTCCGGCAGACATTCTTATTACTGTAGATGCCGGGAGATTATGGAGGGCAGAAGAGGCTGATATCCTTCAATCCATAGAGTCCGATCTTCTGAATGAACGCATTCCGTCTTCTTTTCGACACCCTCAGGGGCTTTGGGTTGGACTTTCTAAGCGGGCGAGAGGGTTAGTTGTTAATCCGGAAACCGTGGAAGACTGGGAGGACCTGGAGTATGAAGATCTTGCCGACGAGGAATTTAAAGGCAGGGTGTGTATCCGTTCTTCAAACAATATATACAATCAATCCCTGGTTGCTTCTATGATTGAAACTCAGGGAGTAGAAGAGACTGAGGAGTGGGCTCGTGGCCTGGTAGCCAACATGGCCCGTGAACCGCAGGGGGGGGACCGTGATCAGATTCGTGCGGTGGTCGCAGGAGTATGTGATGTAGCCGTTTCTAATCATTACTATCTGGCAGCTATGCTTACCGGAAACAACGAGAGCGATCGGGATATTGCCCAAAAAGTTCAGTTTGTGTTCCCAAACCAGGAAGAGGATGAACGCGGAGCTCATTTCAATATCAGTGGTGGCGGTATACTGAAGTATGCACCAAATAAGAGCAACGCTATCCGGTTTTTAGAATACCTGACCACCCCGGCTGCTCAGGAATACTTCACGGGTAGAAATAATGAGTATCCGATTAACCCCGATACGCCATTGAATGAAGTATTAACTGGCTTTGGAGCATTCAAAAGCGATGCTGTAAATGTATCTGCACTGGGGAAAAACAACCCTGAAGCGATACGATTAATGGATCGTGCGGGTTGGCAATAACCAGTCTATCGTCGGTCGGACATTCGCCTGCTGATTAACACAACGGGGATAAGCCCTGCCAGAACAATGGCCAGGGCTGCTCCGGAAGATTCTCCCAGTCGTTCATCAGAAGCCAACCGGTACACCTGCACGGCGAGGGTATCGAAGTTAAAGGGACGCACAATTAAAGTAGCAGGAAGCTCTTTCATCACATCTACAAACACCAATAAAGCAGCTGTGAGCATGCTGCCCTTAAGCATAGGCAGATGGATATGTCTGGCTATGTTCCCGAAAGAATAACCCATACCACGGGCAGCCTCATCCATGTTTGTCGTCACTTTTTGAAGGCTGGTTTCTATTCCTCCAAAAGCTACAGCCAGAAACCGAACGATATAGGCAAACACCAAAGCAACGACCGTACCACTTAACAGCAACCCGGTTGATATTCCAAATACCGACCTGAACCAGGAATCAATCGTATTATCGAACCACCCAAATGGAATTAAGATACCCACAGCGATTACAGAACCCGGTATGGCATATCCTAAAGTTCCCAGACGATTTAAGGTTGCTACAAAAGCAGAATTGGATAACCGGGCCGAATAAGCTAATAACACCGCTACCATAACACAGGATATGGAGGCGAGCGCGGCAATCGTAATCGTATTAGCTAAATATGCCAGAAAGCGGGCATTCACAAATTCTACATGATCAATAAAGAGGATTACCAGGAGCATTAAAGGCAATAGAAACCCCAGGAAAACCGGGATAAAGCAAAGGATGCAGGCCGCCGCATTTTTCCACCCACTC
>JBCBST010000215.1:0-3105 GCA_039819115.1 Bacteroidota bacterium | reverse complement strand
CGTTTTACATCTACAAAGTCATTCTCATCTAAGAATAATAGAAACAGTGCGTAAGCTGGGGTAAATACTAAGATTTCCCCACCCTGGAATTACTCAATCTTTAGTACTCTGATTAAAAAATCTGTTTAGGTAGGAGAGTACGTCCAAAATTTTTTGGACCGAGTGTTAAGACGGCACAATCGGCTACGATAAATCCATCAGCCAAAGCGAACAAAAAACACTTAACACAAACGAACAGGTAATTCAGTATGTCAAGTTTTGGAGATCTAAACAGAGTAAATACCAACGTTCAATCGTTAGACTCACAACTTTCATTGAACCGTGTGAACAGGGACTTAGCGGAAAGCCGTATGAGACTTTCAACCGGTCTTAAAATCAACAAGGCCGAAGACGATGCAGCAGGATATTCCATCGCCACTAAGCTTAAAAGTCGTGTTGCCGGTCTGGACCAGGCCATGCAAAACGTAGGCGACGCAAAATCTGTACTAGATATTGCAGAAGCCAGTTTCGATACAGTAATGGACGGTCTGATCGAAATGAAAGGATTGGCCACACAAGCGGCCAACGAAACCTTGGGTGCTACTGAGCGAGCCTTTATCGGTGATCAGATTGCAGCCCTTGGGAATGATATTAACGAAATCGCGAACCAAAGTGTGTTCCAGGATTTCGATCTGTTAAATGGTGCTGGTGGAAACACTGGTAGCCTTACCCTTACCTTCCAGGTGGGTGAACGAGCTGAAGACACGATCACAGCTACTATCGATGCTGTAAACGTAGCTTCACTTTTCTCTAATGGTACAGGAGCCACCTATCAGTTAGGTTCCACAGCGGGTACCATCGTAGCATCATCTGCTTCTACCTCATCTCAAGGTACCTTCACCTTCGCAACCACTGCTGTTGCTGCCGATTTCCGATCATTTATTGGTTCAATTGATACGGCTATCGACCGTATGTCTGACCGTGTAAACGACATTGGAATCACCCAGTCGTCTCTGACGGTTCGTGAAGAAACCCTATCGGAGTCGATCAGTGCGAACGAGTCTGCAAAAAGCCGGATCATGGATACCGACTTTGCCAAAGAGCAGAGTGAATCGGTACGACTACAGATCCTTCAGCAGACCGCAACATCAGCATTAGCTCAGGCCAATAACGGTCCACAGTCCGTCCTTTCTTTCGTCGGATAATCTGAGCAATAATCATTTAACACAAAAAAATTAACAGGTACTTAGTATGTCAAGTTTTGGAGATCTAAACAGAGTAAATACCAACGTTCAATCGTTAGATTCACAGCTTTCATTGAACCGCGTGAACAGAGACTTAGCCGAAAGCCGTATGAGACTTTCAACGGGTCTTAAAATCAACAAAGCCGAAGACGATGCAGCCGGATACTCCATCGCCACCAAGCTTAAAAGTCGTGTTGCTGGTCTGGATCAGGCTATGCAAAACGTGGGCGATGCAAAATCCGTACTGGATATCGCAGAGTCCAGCTTTGATACGGTAATGGACAGTCTGATCGAAATGAAAGGACTGGCCACCCAGGCGGCTAACGAAACCTTAGGTGCCACTGAGCGCTCTTTTATTGGCGATCAGATTACTGCACTGGGTAACGATATCAATGAAATCGCCAACCAGACGGTATTCCAGGATTTCGATCTGTTAAACGGTTCAGGAACGGATAACACCGGTAGTTTAACCCTCACTTTCCAGGTGGGTGAGCGTGCCGAAGATACCATTACAGCCACTATCGACGCAGTTAACGTGGGTAGTCTGTTTGCCGGCGCTACCAATTTCGGTGACGCAACAAACGGTGGATATACCGATGGTTCCGGTATCTCAGCTTCTGCTGCAACCGCATCTACTCAGGGCGAATTGACATTCCGTACAGATGCCAATGCTGCTGACTTCCGTAACTTCATCTCAGCTATTGATACTGCGATTGACGGAATGAGTGACCGTGTAAACGACATTGGTATTACCCAGTCTTCGTTAACGGTACGTGAAGAAACCCTGTCTGAATCGATCAGTGCGAACGAATCTGCAAAAAGCCGGATCATGGATACCGACTTTGCCAAAGAGCAGAGCGAATCGGTACGACTACAGATTCTTCAGCAGACCGCAACATCGGCGTTAGCTCAGGCTAACAACGGACCGCAGTCTGTACTTTCTTTCGTAGGATAATCCACGTTATCCTTCACTTTATGGTGATCCGTATCTCTGAGAGGGGGTACGGATTTTTTGTTTTAGGGGTATGAAAAGCAGGTATATCCCGTATCTATATCCTGCGTTGCGGGGAAGATCTAACCTCAACCGTTGTTTAACCGGGAGGCATCGAAATCCGCCGGAACGGGCATCTGTCTCATTAATTCCACCCATTTTTCTTCCAACGTTTCGATTGAAAAACCGTAGATGGTTTCAAAATCTTCAAAGCCAAGGCGCCAAAGAAGCTTCATTTTTTCAACTCCATATTCTTCGTACAGGTATTTGAAAATTCCTGCACTTTGAATGTATGCCTTCACATCATCTTTTCTGGCGGTTTCATCAAAGGAAAAGATGAGCTCATTAAAAGAAAAAAGTTCATCCTGCTTTGTGTAGTATGCATTTATCGTATACATCGGGTTATCATAGAAGCAGTAATTGTCGGTATACGTGGCACCTCCTTCGTCCAGAAGGCGGAACTGAGTAGGTCCCCAGGCCTCATGCGAGATCAGATGAAAAATCTCATGCTTAAACTGAGGTCGTATGACCGGGTTGAAAACAAAAAAGACCAGATCGTGTTCTTTTGCAGCGCCTCCTTTGATATGATATCCCATTAATTCTTCCATTTCCTCTTCACTGTCTACCGCAATAAGGTAGATGCCGAACCGATAATCGGGAATCTCCAGTACATCCAGGTTTCTCGCATGTGCAATATCCAGCTCCTTTTTTAATGCATCTAAGTTCAATGAGGCGTAGGATCCTGATTTAAAATATAGGCGGTACCCCTTATGATTAATAGATTCAAGGCGGGTGGAATCGCTCGATATAAAACTTCGTACATAGGATGAAGGGGATCTGAATAGGACATCCTGAGCGTTGAGACCAAGAGGAAGGGTTCCATAGAATAGA
>JBCBST010000214.1:0-3117 GCA_039819115.1 Bacteroidota bacterium | reverse complement strand
TATATATAGCAGGTGGAATTGCCCTTTCAGTGATTATCGGTGTTCTTTTTTATTATCGTCGGTTTTTCTTTTCCATGTCGAAAAAGGCGGCTCTCAGTGTTTTTTCCATTCATATCGTACGCTTCCTGGCTATCAACGCCCTTCAAATTGCTATGTGGGCTGTTGTTCTGCCCGACATTGAACTGGAAATCTGGTTTACTTATCTGAGTGTGTTGCTCATTAACTCCCGGATTCCCTTCATCCCAAACCGCGACATCCTGTTTATCGCCCTTGGTACCGAACTATCGACGTACTTCAATGTAGCGGAAGCCTCCATTCTGGGTCTTTTACTAACTCAAAGCATCATGGATAAGCTCTTAAATGCCGGCTTTTTCCTTCTCTTTTCCAGGAAGATCAACTGATCAGTTTACAGGCCCCTTAAAAGACACTCCAAGATGAATGCCGATACGATCCTGATAGAATTCACCAATATCAAAGGAAGTAGCCACAAACAGGGTCAGCGCGTTGCGCATCCAGCCAGAATAATCAACCCGACTAAAGAATGACCATTGTACATTCCTTAACTCAGACAGGTCAATCAGCTGATCCTCATCTTCGGGACGTGTTTGGCAACTTTGGGGAAGTGTATTGGGAACCTGATCCAGGCAAACGCCATAATTCCTTGAGTAGGTTGCTTTGATGAGTGCCCGCGTTCGGTCATTTAGCTGTATATCAGTAGCTATATGATGCGCAATAAGAATATTGTTCACTACATCTCCCTGATCATTAAAGGTGATTAACGGGTTTCCGAGCACCCGGCCTTCATACGTCCATCCATCCTGATACAGAAAATGATCATAAATGGTAGCTCTGCCAAAAGGTTGAAAATCAAAAGAGTCCTGACGTTTTGTATTCACATGCTCATATACAAAAGACCGTATTCTCCGGTTTTTAGTTTTTGGAACAACTTCTAACCCCCAGATTCCATCCCAGGAGCTTCTATAGCGAACACCCGGACTATCTTCTATATAAAAGGATCGGTAGGTGTTTAGATCAAAATTGTTGAAGGAAAACGATACTCCTCCATCATAAGAAGCAACGGTATTCCCTAACGCGTTACTTCGTTCTCCGTCAATCTCAAACCTCTGGCCTGCCCCTCGGGCCGTAACGACTCTCCAATAGTCGTTCAAACTTTGGGGTAATCGTCCCTGATCATCGTTTTCACCGGCCCACATTACGTTATGAATTACACCATAGTATGCGCTGAACCGGCTGATGGAAAGCTTAAGGTGAAAGCTTTTTTGATGAAGCTGAGCTCTTTCAATGGTGCGATCAGGCTCAAGCCAGCTATGACTGAAACTGGCACTATAGGAAAACAATCCCTTTGTGAAAGGCACGTCGGTGTATTCCGTAGTTTGTAAGCGTATCGTTGGAACGGGTGTTCCGTTTGGGCTAATCATCATACTCCCAATGGAGTGCTCGTTATCCATCGAGCCGATAATTTGATTAAACCGACCTCCCGAAAGCCGCCAGTTTTTCCATCCAAATTCCACAAACAGTTGATTAAACCAAACTCCGGATGCTTCAGACCATCTGCTCACTGCTTCCAATCCATATCCATACCGGATGGTATTACCTTTCTCGAGGGCTTCCTCTTTCCGGGAATAAATCCGGAACAACGAATTGGGTCCCTGCTGATCAATGATCCCATACCGATTTGAGTGCGACCAAAAGGGTAAGTCCCCATCCGAGGAAATAATATTCTCCCATGTCCATCCGTACGAAGTTGGCTCAAAGCCCGATTGAGCATGTGCTGATTGGAACCCTAACAACACGAACCCAAAAGCAATGAGCTTTACCATGAGATCAGAACCGGCTAAACGGAGGGAAGTGCACGATTATCCTGTTCAACTCCTGCCGAAGCTGTTTCAACCAGATGGTGCCAGTTCTTTTCGGAAAAAGAGTAAAAAGGCTGCTTATCATGCAACCATCCAAAATGGAGGCAGAACGGTGTGGTAAGAAGGTAATCTCCCTTACGGGGTACTACCGAAGCCAGTCCAAACAGCAGTTTACGCATCCAGGTCCACTTCAATCCTCGGAAAGAATATACAAACTCGTCGGTGTAGTACTTGCAAGATACATACTCGAAATCCGGATCGTATTCTGTAAGCACACTTATAAAATCGAGCTGGAGGCTGTGGTGTCCGTTCAGCCATGGGAAAATAGGGATGCTAAGCTTAGACATAGCCATAGCAAGACTCCACTCACACGATTCTTCCGAACGACCTTGTTCCATCTTCCGACTCTGAAAGTGGGTCTCATCTTTTCGGTCTAGCATATCGGATGCGAGGACACATACCTTTTTCGTGGTTTCATAGTCTGCAGCATACATAACGCCCGATTGCACCCTGTTCAGATAGGTTAATCCAAAATGCTTAAGTGTACGTTTTCGCCGGTTCAGCAAAATATCGAACAGGATGCCCACACCTTTGGTGGCACCGAAAAAATTATCCGAAATCTGCATTCCGGTGATGGTAAATTCGAAGGGATGGAGACTTCTCCACATGGCTTCAGGGTCTTTACACCAAACAATATCGCTGTCTAAAAAAATATTCCGTTCAAAGAACAGGTAGTGATATACATTATGCTTGAATCCAACGATAGAAGCATGTTCTTCCGGCAGGATATGTATGATATCAAAAAGCCGGTCTACGCCCTTTTCTTTTAAAATCTTCTGTTGTTTTTCACTACAACAAAGTGCGACGGGGCGGGTTTTATCATACCGTCTTAGGGTAACTACAGATGCAACGGCGTGCCTGAGGTATTTGGGATGGCCATAACTAACGTAAACGTATCCCTCTTTTGCCGCCTTCGTAGATTTAATCGTTGTGAGCAAAGTCGTTTTAATTTAAAGATACGGCGTTTACAAGGGGCAACAAAATCTAAGCTTTGGCTGCCCTTTTCCGAAGGCTTTTAAGTAACGGTTCAAACCCGCGACGCTTAATAATACGTTGAAATTGTTTGTTATACGATTCTGCAGTTGAAACGTCATCGATGGTCATATCCGTGATCACCCATTCCGAATTCTTGTACTCCATCTCGTAACTTACGGGGGTTCTTACGTCTTCAAGTTCGGCC
>JBCBST010000213.1:0-3220 GCA_039819115.1 Bacteroidota bacterium | reverse complement strand
CCGCGTTATATCAAACGGATTTTTTGTCTGACCGCCTAATCCGCTCCAGCCGCTGGACGAGTAGCTGGAGTGAAAGTTGGCCCACTCGCTTAAATTAGCCTTAGCGATGATGATCGCACCAGCTTCTTTTAATTTAGCAGCAATGAACGCATCCTGATCTGGCATAGACCCAGCCATGACCCGGGCACCGGCCGTGTTAGGCATATCACCGTAGGTATCAATATTATCTTTAAGTATGACTGGAACTCCGTGAAGAGGACCTTTTTTTGCGCCATCAGCAAGTAATTGATCCAGTTCCAGGGCGATGTCGAGTGCGTTGGGATTGACCGCAATAATAGAATTGATAGCAGGTCCGTTTTTATCGATTGCTTCAATACGGTCGAGATATGCTGTAACGACATCCACAGCAGAAAACGCACCCGAATCATATCCTTCCAAGAGTTTGGTGATGGTAATTTCTTCTAATCCCAGTTGTTCGTACTTGGATTGGGGTGCTGAGCAGGAGGTAAGGGTAATGGCAAAAATAAAGCAGCAAAAGGAGAGATGGCGCATTTCGTAGTTCGTTAGTTAGGCCGACAATCTAATTGTTCAGGATCAATCAACCAAAAGCGAACACGGGTAAGCTAATACAAATCGTATTCCAGCAACCGACACTCAATGGTGGAGTTATAAAACGTGAGTTTTCTGCTGGTTCTGAGCCCCACCGATTTTCCAAGCTCCTTATTTCCGGTAAAAATGTATCCCTTATAACCGGAACATTTTTGCTTAAGAAAGTCACCCATTTTCCGATACAGCGCTGATAACTGATCCTCCTCACCAAGTCGTTCTCCGTACGGTGGATTCATAATAACTACACCAGAAGAAGCGTCAGGGACCGTGGCAAGTGATACATCACGTTTCTCGAATTCTATATGCCGCTGTAAGCCTGCGGTTTCCAGATTCTTACGAAGGGCTTGCAGAGCTGTACTATCATGATCGGATGCAATGATGGGTACTTCAAAATCCTTTTTTGCACGGTGTTTTAGCTCATCTCTGAGCACATTCCAGTTGTTCTGATCAAAACCAATAATATGCTTAATGCCAAAGTTAGGGCGTAAAAGTCCTGGTGCTTTGTTAAGAGCAATCATAGCTGCTTCAATAGCCAGAGTCCCGCTTCCGCACATCGGGTTCAGAAAAGGGGACATCCGATCCCACTGAGTGGATAAAACCAAAGCGGCTGCAAGGCTTTCCTGCATAGGAGCGGTATGATTCTGTATCCGGTATCCCCGGCGGGAAACAGATTCGCCAGAAGTATCAAGAAAGATGCGCAACTCCTCGTTTTTCCAGTATACAAATACGACCGATTGATTTAGTTTTGGTCCTGAATCGGGGCGCGCTCCCGTCTTGGAACGTATGCGGTCTACTATGGCATCCTTAATTACACGGTTGGCAAACTGAGAGTTTTTAACCGCTTTGTTTTGAATAGCTGAGGTTACACTTACATAGCCATGTTTAGGTATGAACGACTCCCAGGCAATAGATTTTAACACCTGAGTTAACTCCGGAATGGAGCGCCCCTTTCCTTTCTTCACGAGGTAATGTATACGGTGTGCGGTACGAAGGCTGAGGTTAAGCCTCATACAATCGGAAAGGGTACCTGTTAGTTCAAGTCCTGCAACGCGATCGTTGAGCACCGTATAACCCAATTGCTCCACCTCCATTTTCAGGAGGGGAGTTATCATTTTTGGACAGGTAACTGAGATCAGGCTTGGAGTAGAAAAGTCGGCCATCTAGCCTTATTGATTTAGTAATCCGCTATACGATTTCGACGAGTTCAATCTCAAAGGTAAGGTCTTTACCCGCCAATGGATGATTAGCATCAAGGGTTACCGTTTCTTCTTCAATTTCGGAAATGATAACGGGTACCGGTTGCCCATTGGGTTGAGAAAGTTGAAGTTGCATACCCAATTCGGGGGTAAGATCAGGGGGGAGATCTGTTTTGTTAGCCTTCATAGTCAACTCTTCACGGACTTCACCGTACGCATCTTTTGCCGGAATTTCGGTAGTGGCTTTATCACCAACTTCCATACCTAACACGGTCTGCTCAAAACCTGGGATGAGCTGGCCTTGCCCCAGTGTAAATTCTAACGGTTCGCGCTGTATTGAGCTGTCAAAAACACTTCCATCGGTTAATGTTCCGGTATAATGCACTTTTACAGTATCGCCTTGTTGTACGGTACTCACTAATTCTCCTTATGTTTGATGAACATGTAAGATACCACTAATTCCCCCCATTCCCGACCTATGATTATACCAGATACTGAATTGAAGACGGTGCTTCAGCAAAGCCAAACCATAGCCTTAGTAGGTTGTTCACCCGATCCGTATCGTACAAGTAATTACATTGCCAATTTTTTGATGGAACGTGAATATCGGGTGATACCGGTGAACCCCAGGGAGAAGAACATACTGGGGCAGGTCTGTTATCCATCACTAAACGATATTCCAGGTGATATCAAAATCGACCTGGTCAATGTTTTCCGCCGCAGTGAACACACGGCAGATATTGTTAATGAAGTGCTGGAAGCATTCCCTGTTCATCCTCCGTATATCTGGACTCAATTAGACGTTTCGTCTACACAAGCCGAACAGCTCGTGGAAAAGCACCAGTTGAAGTATATCAAAAACCGGTGCATTATGGTTGAGTGGGAGAGGAGAATGCTGGCATAAAACCGTGGTTGAGTTTTGCTCAGGGTATATTGAACTTTATCATTTCAAACCTTCTTTGTTAACACCTTATTTGATTGACCCTATGCCTTCTTTAGATATTGTAAATGAGATAAATGCTCAAGAAGTAGACAACGCTGTAAATAATACCGTAAAGGAAATCAGCACCCGATACGATTTTCGTGGTCTTCATACGGAGGTTACCTTTCATAAAAAAGAAAACCGGGTTCATTTGGTAGCGGCTGAAAGCATGAAGCTGAAAGCTGTTCAGGAAATGCTGATCAAGAATTTTGTTAAACGAGGTATTGATTCAAAAGTACTGGAGTTTGGAACCGAAGAAGGAACTTCTCAGGGCTACCTGAAAATGGATGTGATGCTGAAAGAGGGGATATCGCGAGAGATTGCCAAAAAGATTGTGAAAGAGATTAAAGACACCAAACTAAAAGTACAGCCTCAGATACAGGATGATCAGGTTCGGGTAACCGGGAAAAAAATTGATGATCTGCATTTCCTG
>JBCBST010000212.1:0-3230 GCA_039819115.1 Bacteroidota bacterium | reverse complement strand
CAGTTTTTGAGAGTATGATGGGGGTGCGTATCACTGATGCGGACGGCACCATCATTGATGCCAATAACCGCTATTGCGAAATGATGGGATACGACAAGCAGGAATTAGTGGGAGGATTTTTTCCCGACCTGGTTGTACCGAACGAGCGAAGGGAAAGTGATTTTCAAAAATTCAAAGACTTCCTTGTTGACCAAAAAGAAGTAAGCTATTACACTCAGGATGTACGAAAAGATGGTACCTACATCGATCTGATAATCGCCACTAAGTTTGTTAGAATTAATGAGCAGGCGATGGTGGTTTCTACTTTTCAGGATGTAAGTGAGTCTGTAAAATTCCGGCAGTTTTTCGAAGAAAGCGGGAAAATTGCAAAAGTAGGGGGATGGGCTATTGAGCTTGCTACCGGTAAAGAGTACTGGACCAAGGAGATGTACAGCATCTACGGTATCGATGATCAGGATTTTGATCCCAGCTCTGGAACACATCAGGCGTTTTATAGCGACAGGTTCAGGAAAAAAATACGGAATGCCTTAGAGGGAGCATTCCTTGGAACTCCATTCGATGTTGAACTGGCTTATGTAGATGCAAAAGGGAAACGTAAATGGGGTAGGGCCACTGGTAACCCCGTATACGATAATGAAAAAGTAGTTCGGGTGGTTGGAAGCTTTCAGGATATAACCGATAAGCATAATACAGGGTTAAAACTCCGCCGTTCTAATGCAGAGCTAAACTCTCTGGTCAATTCTTCACCTCTGGCCATTTATACGCTTAACCTGAAAGGAGAAGTAGAGGACGGCTGGAATGAGGCTGCTGAACGGATTTTTGGTTGGAGTAAGGAAGAAGTAATTGGCAATCGGTTACCAACGTTACATCAAGACGATAAGTTTTTTAGCCAGCTTCCAAAGGTATTTGCAGAGAAGCAGAAGTTTCGGTTGGAACGTCAGCGTTTCAGAAAAGATGGTACGCTCTTAACCGTTACCGAACTTGTTGCCCCCATTGTTCAAGGCTCGGGTAAAGTGAATAAAGTGGTGGTTATGGTCGAAGACATCACCGAAAAGAAAGAGATAGAAACGGCCTTGATTGAAAGCGAGGAAAAGTATCGCGGAATCATTGAATCTTCTCATGATCTGATATGCCAGATTAATGGAGAGGGTAAAATTCAATTTGTGAATTCTGCAAGCCTTAACATCTTAGGTTACAACTCTCAAGAGCTGATCGGGAAATCGTTCATGGCATTGGTTACCGAAGAGCAACAGGAATTCACCATCGATTTGCTGGAAGACGTGATGAGTGGGGAAAGTGTAGATAATGAGGTACTCCGGGTAAAAAGAAAAGATGGTACGATGATTTTCCTCATGTTCAGAGCCTTTCCGATTCGAAATGCTAAAGGCAAGATTATTGGTACGACAACTTCGGGCTCTGATATCACACACATTAAACGGTATCAAACCGAGTTAGAGAAAAGCATCCAGGAAAAAGAAGTACTCATTAAAGAGATTCATCACCGGGTCAAAAATAACCTGGCGATCATATCCGGCTTGTTTCAGTTGCAGTCCATGTATGTCGATGAACCTCGATTGTTTAAAATCCTGCATCAAAACCAGGCTCGTATCAAAACCATCGCCACTATTCATGAAAAGCTGTATCAAAACGAACTTTTCACCAGTATTGAGGTAAAAGATTATCTGCACGAGTTGATCAGAGATATACAGAGTACCTTCAATGGTGATTCACTACATGTAGATATCGAAATTAACGGTGAAGCGACGTTTCTTAATGTGAATCAGGCGGTGCCTTTTGGCATTCTGGCCAATGAAATGATTACCAATGCCTATAAGTATGCCTTTGAAGGACGTGGTGTTGGTAACATCGAGGTACAGCTTACTAAAAATGATAACAATATTACCTTTGTCGTTAATGATGACGGGATTGGCCTGCCCCATAATTTTGACGTGATGACAAGCTCCTCGTTAGGAATGACCTTAATCCAGACCGTTACCATGCAACTGAATGGTAACCTGACCTGGACAACCATTCCTGGCGAGGGCACTTCTTTTCAGATCATTTTCCCAAAAGAGAAGATGAGAACCTGGGGTGGTACCCAGGTATAAAAAAAGCACCTTGTATGGAGGTGCTTTTTAAAAGGGGATAACTGAATTATCGTTGCTCTACCGGAGTCCAGTCGAGGTTTTTGGAGCCAACATAAAGTGCACGTGGCCGGATTAAACGATTATGTGCTGCCTGCTCCATAAAATGACCGGTCCACCCGGAGATACGCGACATAGCGAAAATAGGAGTATAAAGGTCAGGCATAATACCCATGGAGTAATACACAGTAGCAGAGAAGAAATCGACGTTTGGATCAATATCTTTCTCAGATTTCATGGTTTCCATAATGGCGGTGGACCATTCATACAATTTTTCATGTCCGGTTTCTTCTGAAAGGGCTTTTGCCATTTTCTGAAGGTGACGTGCACGAGGATCAAAGACTTTGTACACACGATGTCCGAATCCCATGATTTTCTCTTTATTTGCCAGCTTTTCTTTCGTAAAAGCAACCGGGTCTGCGTTTTCATCCTGTTCATGCATTTCCAGTAGCATATTCATAACGGCAGTGTTTGCCCCACCGTGTAATGGTCCTTTCAGTGAGCCTATAGCTCCCGCAACGGCAGAATATATATCGCTCATCGTTGCACAAATAGTACGGCAGGTAAACGTTGAGGCATTCATACCGTGTTCAGCATGTAGCACCAAACACAGGTCCATCACACGTTCAGCGTGCTCACCAGGTCGTTCGCCATTCAACATATACAAAAAGTTATAGGCGGTTGATTGATCGGGTAGAGGAGCCACAACTTCTTTTCCATTTCGTAAGCGATCATATGCTGCCACTATGCTTGGGATGCGCGCTGTGATGTTAATCGCTTTTTCGTAATACGAACCATCCGGAAGATCGATGTCGGTTGCAGAAAGCATCGAAACAGCAGATCGTAACACAGCCATTGGGCTGGCTTTTTTATTTACTGATTTCAAATAATCAATCACAAAATCGGGAAGGGGTCTGCGGGCCTGAATTTTATGTGTTAAATCTTCGAGTTCCGCTTTGTTTGGGAGTCGATCATTCCAGAGTAAAAAGCATACTTCCTCAAAAGTGGCGTTTTCTGCTAAAGTATCAATATTATAGCCACTGTAAATCAATTCCCCTTTTTGACCGTCAATAGAACTTTTAGTGG
>JBCBST010000211.1:0-3292 GCA_039819115.1 Bacteroidota bacterium | reverse complement strand
ATAAGCTCATGGGTTCTTCGTCAATTTCCCCACGAATGATCGCTGCGAAATAAGAGAAGGGATCATCAAAAGGTTGTTTTAATCCATTTAAGCGTTCTTTTATTTCTGTTGATCCTTCATTTAGTTTATATCGAATAGCTTGAGCATCATCTGCATGAGCATACCCCGTTCTGCCATATACTTCCATGTCTTTTCGGGCAATGGGCCAATTCCAACTCGCCTGAATTATTCCTTGCGCATCGACATACTCCAGTAGAATGGTGGCTTCGTCATCCACCTTGGGGTACAAATCGGGCTTAATGGTTTGTGTTAATGCAAATACAGACAGTGGCTTTTCTCCATTTTTTAGCCAGGTTATTAAATTGACGCCATAACAACCAAAATCGGTTAAGGCTCCGGCTCCGTTTTGTTGTGGATCGGTCAGCCAATCCAAAAACTCAGAGTTGATTCCAATCTCAGCCGGCCCTTTGTGCCCATCGTGAACCACTACTTTTCGTATAGGGCCAATTTTCCCTTCATCCAACACTTCTTTTACGCGGTGATTGGAGGTATACCAGGTAGTTTCATAATTGGTTAGCAGGTAAATGCCATATTCTCTGGCCAGGGTTTGCATTTTTTTGGCATGATCTAAACTAATGGCCAGTGGTTTTTCAACCATCACATGTATTCCACGTGGGGCACTTTTTTCTACTACTTCAAGATGTTCGTAAATGGTGCCAAAGGCAGTTACTGCTTCGGGTTGGGTAGCTTCAAACAACTCTTCCATTGTGTCAAAAACGATATCCATAGAATAGCCGTGTTGGTTTGCATACCGTTGAGCCAGCTCTCGGTTTGGTTCAACAATTCCAACTATTTCGATATCACCACGATCTTCACGCCCCAGGATCCAATGCACATGCGTGTGGGTTAAGCCCACAACTCCAATCCGGACGGGTTTCTTCGATTGTTCATAAAGTGGTTGAAGTACCGTGAGCACTATTGATAATAAACTAAATAATTTCATACGTATAGCCGATGCAGTTTTGGTGCGTTCAATAATGTTAGACTAAGAATGAACATACACAATGAACTACTTTATTTATCCATCATTTAGCAGATGTAACAACATAGACGAAGCATACTTATCATTTGCTCTCGTTCCCAACGTCCACGTCGGGAATACATTCAGGAAGCCTGACTGACCGGTTGGTGGGCTTGCACTAGGCATGTAAAACTCATTAAGTAGAAAGCTTGAAACCCAAACGAAAACCCACTGTTTGACGAGTTTCAGCTTGGGATGAAGTCGAAGTTCAGATAGTAAACTGAAACGAGGAGTTTAGATTTTCTTGATCTTTTGGGCACGTCGCCTGCCCCGGTGCAGACCGGGGCATCAAGGTAAAAGTGCCAAACACACCAAATAAGATTCCGGAACGGCATCCGCCGGCTGGCGGATTGGTCCGGAATGACGAAATATAGATTGGGATAACTATTGATAAAAATATCCCAGCTGGTTTAGGATTTGATATCCCTGCCTGCCGGCAGGCAGGCTTCGGTTCGTTCGCCGACTGTCCGCCAGCCGGCGGATCAGGATGACAGCTCTTTTAACGCTCAGGGGTACTAAAAGCATAAGCGGATCCGTCAGCCGACGGACAAGCAGCTTGCGCTAGGTATAGAAAATCTTTTAATGATACAAACATCATCGTTTGATCTTTTTTTGATGATATAAATAGCATTGTGTTGTATATTAATTGATGTTATATTTATCATCATAATGAATCAAATCAATGATAAATCTATCATCATATGAAGTACTGGGACAAAAAACTTACCCGTGAACAGCTTGATAAAAAGCTTTCCAGGTTCAAACCTGTTCTTAATACACCCATTCCGAACGGTGGATGGGTGAAGACTATCCGGGAAGCTTTGGGTATGTCTACCTATGATTTAGCGAAAAAAACGAAGTTGGATCAATCCAGGATTTCCCGGATCGAAGCCGCTGAAGTAAAACAAGAGATTAAACTCTCCACGTTGCAAAAGATGGCAGATGGTCTGGGCGTTAAGTTCGTCTACGGATTTGTCCCGGAAGAAGATCTGGAGTCGATTGTACGGGAACAGGCATCAGGAATTGCCCAAAAGCGCCTTAATCGAATCGATCACTTCATGAAGCTGGAACTTCAGGGCCTGTCTGATGAGGAACAGGAAAAAGCCCTAAGCGATCTCACCGACAAAATCCTGGTCGAAGAGCCTAAGAACTTCTGGAATCAGTAAATGTTTGAATATCCTTAACCCATAGTCAGCTAACCATATCAATAATCTTAGCTTTCAGATACGACAGGAAATGACCTCCGTAAAACCAGCCCAATACCGCAGGAACGATAAGCAGGAGTAAGAATACGTGGTTTTGAAAGAGCAGGAATACAGACCTCGGTGTGGAGAAGCCTCCATAGATGGATCGGGCAAAGAAAAAAGCCTGCACTAAGAGAATAGCGAGTAAGACGGATAGAATGGAGTTCTTTAACCTTGTCAGAATTGAATCTGACTCGTAATGCTTTGATTCGTCTATTTTTACCATGATTCCGGGATGATAACGAAAGCCCTCGTAGCGGCGCAAGCGTCCATCTTTATAGATAAAAGTATCTTCAACATAGATCCCAACTAAGGCTGTCATCCTGAGCGAATCCGTCAACTGACGGAGGAGTCGAAGGATATCAAATGTAAATAATCTCATAGCTCTGTAAGGATTAGGAAATTTTCTGATCTAACCCTTATGAATCGGAAGGTCTATTATGTTTATATGCTCAGTAATGCATCGAAAATGATTTATATCGGTATGACAAACAATTTGACGAGAAGAATATATGAGCATAGAAACAAGCTTCTTAAAGGATATACCCAAAAGTATAATCTTCATGATCTTGTTTACTATGAAGAAACCGATGATGTTGGCAGGGCAATTGAACGGGAAAAACAGCTCAAAGGATGGAAAAGAAATAGAAAAGTAAAACTTATTGAAGCAGTAAACCCGGGTTGGAAAGACTTAGCTGAACGATGGTTTAGTTAGATAGATACTCCAGAACCGAAAGAACAAGCAGTTTAAGGGTTTGACATCCTTCGGTTCGTCCGCCGACCGGCAGACTCTCTCAGGATGACAGCAATTGTAAAGCTAAGAAGAGGAAAATACGCTCCGGCTTCCTAACTCATTTAATCTCATTACGAGATTCCATTACCTATTAACGGATCGAAGCAAGGTTCAACGACAAAGCCATTTCTTAAGATCCTGAACTGAATTCAGGATGACGAAGAGGAGGAAAAC
>JBCBST010000210.1:0-3362 GCA_039819115.1 Bacteroidota bacterium | reverse complement strand
TATTCAATAATCCACCCGGCACGTAATAATTCGAATAGTTTGTATAGGTTAACCCGGCTGCGCCAAACAAAAACGGCACTTCCTCTGATGTAGCCTGGGCTGTGATCATAAGCTGTTCATCCACAAAACGAACAAATCCAGGGCTATCTACTCCGTACTGGCGCATCACATCACGAACCGATTTAAACGCGTATGGAAGAACCCACACATCAGCAGGATTATTTGAAGTTCCAAGCCGAACCCAGTCACTCAGGTTTTGAGGAGGGAAAAAGGGATTCTTCAGGGATACTTTCCATACCACATCACTCACTGATTTAGCCAGATCCCAAAACCGCTCCTGCCCTCTTTTATTCCCAAATGCAGCTACGGCTTCCTGCTTCCAGCCATCGATGGATTGATGACGCAATATACGCTTACCATCCAGGTGCACAGTCATGCTCGGGGCTATTTCCTGCCTTGGAATACGCACTCCGGTTTCTTTTTCCAGGTACCAAAGCGGTTGGTTTTCGTTGAAACCAATGAGGGTGGTTGCTCCACTTTCAAACCAGTATCCTTTACGTTTGTAGCTGGAACTGCACCCCCCGGGAAGATGAGCGGCTTCGAGAATAGTAACGTTGAGTCCGGAATGGGCAAACAAGGTGGCAGCACTCATTCCTCCCATTCCGGAACCAATAATAATAACGTCCGTCTCCTGATGAATAGTCATGTGATGTGAACATCACATGACGTAAAAAGTGTTCCCCCAGGAACAAAGAAGTATGTTAAAATACTCTTTAGGCCAGAGCCGGAGCGGCTACAGGCTCGTCTGTCTCGATCAGCCCATCACGCAGGCGAACAATACGACGTGAGTGCTCTGCAATTTCGTTTTCGTGCGTTACAAGGATTATAGTATTTCCCTGGCGGTACAACTCTTCGAAAAGAAGCATAATCTCTTCTCCGGTTTTAGAGTCCAGATTACCTGTAGGCTCATCCGCAAGTAAAATAGAAGGATTGTTTACCAAAGCCCGTGCGATCGCAACCCGCTGACGTTGACCTCCGGAAAGCTCATTGGGTTTATGATCTAAACGATCTCCCAACCCTACTTTCGACAGCACTTCAGCAGCCCGTTCCTTACGCTCTTTGGAACGTATTCCAGCATAAATCAATGGAAGTTCCACATTAGCCAGGCAGGAGGTTCGCGGTAACAGGTTGAATGTTTGGAATACAAAGCCAATCTCGCGATTTCGCACTTCAGCAAGTTCCGCATCATCCATCAGGCTCACATTATTGCTGTTCAGGATATAATCTCCAGAAGTGGGGGTATCGAGGCAGCCAATCATATTCATAAGGGTGGACTTGCCGGAACCTGAAGGCCCCATGATGGCGATGTACTCGTTTTGCTTGATATCAAAAGTAACACCGGCCAGCGCCCGTACTTCGGTATCCCCCATTTGGTATACCTTGGTCATATCTTTGATTTGAATTACTGCCTCACTCATTATAATGCCCTTATTTTGATGTTCCGGCTGTGGTACCAGATGTATTGGTTACGGTTACTTTATCGTCGTTTTTCAAAGTTTTGGAAAGTGTTCTATAACTTCCGATTACAATTTCTTCTCCTGCATCGATACCAGCAAGGATTTGTACATGCGTGTTGTCACTGATTCCGGTTTCAACCTCGGCACGTACAGCTTTGTCTTCTTTTATAAGGAACACCACTTTACGAATATCTTCTTTCTTTACCTGTAAGCCATCATCATCAGGCGTATTAGCAGCCGCTTCAGTTGCGGATGAATCCTGCTCAGACGGAGCATCCTTTGCAAAGTCACGTACCGTAACCGCCTGGATAGGAACCGAAACTACGTTAACTGCAGTCTCCGTTTCAATATCCACCGTGGCAGACATACCTGGTTTAAAGTTGGGTATGAACGCGAGCTCCGGGTTTTCCTGGGCTTCCGTCTGCACTAAAGTACCCCCAGCAGATCCTAGATTATGAGGAGTGACGATACGGACTTTAACCTGGTAATTCGTTACCTGCTCGTTGGTTCCGGAACCCGTGATTCGGGCCGAGTTTGCAATTTCCGTTACAATTCCATCAAATCTGCGCTCGGGATAGGCGTCAACTTCTATGCGGGTGGTATCCTGCAACGATACATTAACGATATCGTTCTCATTTACTGAAACCAGCACCTCCATTTTATCCAGTAAAGAAATACGCATCATTTCGGTACCAGCTACCTGGGTGTTTCCTAACACCCGCTCACCTAGTTCTACTGTTAATCCGGTAACCGTACCATCCTGAGGAGCACGGATTACAGTTTGTTCAAGCTCTTCTTTAGACTGTCTTAGCTGGGCTTCAGCGCTTTCAATCTGGTACTCTGCAGCTTTCAGACTTGCTTTCTGGGCTTCATATGACGATTCCGCCTGAATGAACTCCAGCTTTGATACGGCCTCTTTTTCAAACAATTCTTTGTTTGTGAGATAATTGGCTTCACTCTGAATTAACGTAGCTTTTGTCTGCTCATATTGTGCTTTCTGTGTGAGCAAAGTAGCACTAAGCTGATCAATCCGTGCCTGGAAGAGATCGGGTTCTAACCGTACCAACAGATCGCCTTTGCGAACAAAGTCACCTTCTCTTACCGCAAGTTCGATGATCTCACCCGAAACATCAGGGCGAATGATGACCTCAACTTCCGGTTGAATCTGCCCTGAAGCCGAAACAATCTGGGTAATGGTTTTCAGTTTAGCGGTACCTGTTTCTACCCGCACGCCTTTGGCTTCTCCACCGATAACTCCGGATGCTTTTAATCCGATTCCACCAACGATAAGAACCACAAAGATCACACCAATCCAGATGAGAAGTTTGCCCGTAGATGATTTTTTCTTTGCCATGTGTATTAAGCCCTAATTGTTAATTAAATGTGATCCATTAAAAGGTGACGTTTTCGCCACTTAATTTTCCTAAGAAGAAGTCGAGTAGTTTTTCCTGAAAGATAAGGTTGTACAGTGCACTGGTACGATCCGATTTTGCAGTTACAAACTGAGTTTGAGCCTGACTCAATTCTATCAGTGTACTGGCTCCTACATTATATCGCTCCTGTTGAACTTCGAATGCTTTTTCTGCTGCAATATAGGCTTTATCTGCTGATTCAAATTGCTGCACAAAGTTGTTGTAATCGGTATAGGCCTGGGTTACTTCCTGTACAATTTGTAGTTGGGTGTTCTGCAGACCTAGTTCTGCATTTTTCAAATTCACCTTAGCAGCCTGGATTTGTGTCATTCTATTCCAGTTGCTGAAAATGGGTACATTCAAAGTAAAACCAATGTTATAGTTCCATTCAGTGATCAGTTCTTCGATCAACAGGTAAACTATAACATTGGTT
>JBCBST010000209.1:0-3468 GCA_039819115.1 Bacteroidota bacterium | reverse complement strand
TCATGATTGATGGATCGAGTACGATGTATCCTGTCACTGAATCGGTTATTACGATATTCAGAAAGGATCGTGAATCAAAACAATTTGTTCATACCATTTCAGGTACCCGGCCCGGCATAGAACGGCTATGCAAAGGTAAAGTCCATATTGCGAATGCATCCAGGTCGATACTTCAAAGCGAATTAGCATTATGCGCAGAAAATGGAATACAGGTTTTTGAAATCCCTGTTGCTATGGATGGCGTTGCTGTGGTGGTAAATGCATCCAATGATTGGGTTGATCATCTAAGCATTTCTGAATTAGAGACGATATGGAAACTCGACTCAGAAGGAGTCATTTCTAACTGGAGCGACGTTCGGCCATACTGGCCGGAGGAGCCCTTGTTTTTATATGGGCCGAGTTCTGCTTCGGGAACACACCAATTCTTTTTTTCAACCGTGTTGGGAAGTGAAGAACATGCACGCGGTGATTTTGTTTCAAGCGAGGACGACACCTTTCTGGGGAAAGGAATTGCAGAAAATAAATATGCCCTTGGCTTTTTTGGGTTAAGCTATTACAAGGAAGACTCTTTTCTGTTTCGATTAGTACCTATTGACAATGAGCAAGACAAAAATGATGCCCGTCCTGTGCTACCATCAAAACAGACTGTTCTTAATAATTCATATAACCCACTTGCCCGTGAGTTATACCTATATGTCAACATTGATGCCTTGAGCGATAAGGGCATTATTGAGTTTTTGGAGTATTACCTTCTTCACATAGAACGCGTAAGTGAAGATGTTGGGTACTTCCCCAAGCCACAGGCAGTATATGCTTCATATCTGGATTCACTTCAGCTATATCGGGAACAATAAGTGAACCGGTCATTCCAACACATCTTTTGCGTTTCTCCTTGCTGGATTATTATCTGCGCCTTACTCGGTTTTTTTCCAATTCAGATACGGGCCCAGGTAGTTGATGTAGTTAATTATTCTCAAAAAAATGGCTTGCCAACCAATAAAATCAATACCATGATTAAAACTTCAGATGGGTTTGTCTGGTTCGGTACCAATGGAGATGGGCTTATCCGGTTTGACGGTAAAGAAAGCATTCAGTTTACGGTTGAAGATGGCCTAGAAAATGATTCGGTCATTGCTTTATACGAAGCCAGAGACAAGACATTATGGGTCTCCACACGACATAAAGGAGTACGAAAATTCAATCGATCCAACCTTCAAAATGTGTATCAGGGTACTGTTCTGGATTCGGTTGAAACCAATCATTTTTATGAAGACGATCTGGGACTCTGGATATCAACCAAGGGGAAGGGGTTGGTTCACATCAATGAATCTAAATGGAATACCCTTACCCAGGACGACGGGCTGTTGAGTGATACCGTTTGGAGTGTATGGTCTAACAAATTTGGGGTGTGGGCTTTCGGACAGGGCGGTATATCACATATTGACCGCCTCCAAAATGGAATACGTACCTTGAACGGGTTTACTACTGAAAAAAACTACTATCGATTAACGGAAGACCAGAACGGAGTATACTGGATAGCTACAAGCAATGGCTTTGTAACCATAGATGATGGAAAGATCTCCTTCGTTTCAGAAATAAAAGGCTCTGCGCTAGGTGCTGTTTATCAGATAGAACCCACACTTCAGGGCAATGTGATGATGCTCACTGAACAAGAGGGGTTCATCATCTACGATAGAGATCACTTTATACATGGTTCTGAGGAGAACGGGTTTTCTGATAATCATTTTAAACAATTATACACCGACCGATCAAAAAGACACTGGTTTATTACGGAACAAAATGGAGTGGACTATATCCATAATCAGGCCATACTCTGGTTTCCGGAAGAAATGATAGGTAGGAATACCAGCAACTCGATCTTTGCTTCCCGTACAGGCAAACTGTGGATGGGAGGAGAAGATGGATTGGTATCGTACAACTATGATGATGTGATGCGCACATTTGAGGGAACACAAAATACGATATCGGAACGGGTCATAGGTATTGGGCAGTACAAAGAAGAACAACTTCTGTTGTTAACCGATACCAACGAACTGCTTTTGTATCATCCCGTAACCGGACAAAAAGAGCGTATCAAGATATCAGACGCGTTTACCTCAACGTACCGGATTACAGATGTGGAATGCACAAAGGATAACCGCATTTATCTGGGTACTACAAATGGATTATTTGTCTTGTATGTTGGAGAATCGGACATACCGGAAAGGATTTCAAGTTTGCCTGATGAGTATGTACTGCATATCAGTGCTGATTCTGCTGATGCGGTATTGGTTTCCACAGCAAGAGGATTGGCCTTACTAAAAGATGGAGAGGAAAACACTCCGGAAATCATTCAGAACGAAAGCTATAATAAGCAGGTACGTTATGCCGTAAAGGGCACATCAGGTGACATATGGTATGGCACAACTGAGGGGTTGTTCAGGTATCAACCCGATGCTGAAGTGGTGATCCGTTACGGTGAAGAGATTGGGTTGAAATCCTTAAACATTCAGGGTCTGACCTTTCTGGATGATTCCACTCTTTTTGTAGCAACTTCTGCTGGTGTGGTAGAAATGAGGATAGAGTCGGGTGGAGGTATACAATCTACCTACTTTAGCTTTAGTAACAATGAAGTCGGTATCTCAGTACATCATGGTGCAATAGCAAAAACCGGCAAAACCATCTGGTTCGGTTCAAGAAAAGGTCTGTATTCTTACACCGAAAATTCGCGTCCACTTGAAGAAGGACCGGATATCTATCTGACGAACATTTCTCTGAATTATACCCGTCAAGGTACCCGAAGGTTTAATGCAGAACTATTTTCTGGCAGTTCCATCAAACAAATAGAAGCCAGTTCTTCCTTGAACAGCGATGAAAATAATCTCTCTTTTTCGTTTAGAGCCATCGATTTTTCTGCTCCTGATGCATTGGAATACCAGTATCGTTTATTCGGGTCATCCGACGAAACCTGGACCCGGTTTGACGAAGCCGAAACGATTTCGTTAGAGAATCTGAGTTCTGGTTCCTATGAATTTCAGGTTCAGGCCAGAGATATCAGTGGACATATCAGTGAAACACCGGCGTCTTTTGCTTTTTCTGTCCTTCCCCCGTTTTACTTAAACAACGGGTTCATTTTTACCAGTGTATTGTTTTTGGGGCTGATTGTGTTTGCCAGTGATCGATATCGTCAACAATTAATCGAGCGTAAAAAGCTTAAACGGTTGGTAGAAGAACAGACTCAGAATCTACAGAGTGCGCTAAAAGAAAAGGAAGTTCTTATTCAGGAAGTGCATCATCGTATAAAGAATAATCTTGCTGTTATCTCTGGTTTGCTGGACTTGCAGCGCTCTCGAATACAAAATCAAAAGGCCGTTAATGCCCTGGTCGAAGCCCAGAATCGTGTACGAAGTATAGCCATGATTCACGAAATGCTTTATAAAAACGAGAGTCTGTCGCGCATTGATTTTG
>JBCBST010000208.1:0-3574 GCA_039819115.1 Bacteroidota bacterium | reverse complement strand
CTGAGATCCGAAATTCGATTAACGGCATTTCTGGATTTAAACAGACAAGTGAATTTTTCGGATCTCAGATTATGCTCCCTGATTACTATCTGCTCTTTTACTTCAACAATATCGTTCAAGTACGAACGCGCGTTCACGTCCTCCATCATGCTATCAATTGCAATGGAAAGAACCTCTTCACCGGGTAATTCCTTCAGAACCTCCATATCCAAAGAGGTCTGCTCCTTCGCGAACAGTTCGTTAAAAGTCTCAATACCCCGTGTAGTACTTTGCTTTGTTAACTCAATTTCATGTATTCGTTTTTCTAATTCGAGGAGATGCTCCTTTTCAATGTATCGTTCGGCATACAGCTTTTTGAAATGGCTATGCTGTTTCTCCAGGCCTTCTAATCGTTTATCCAGTAACTCAGAACGGGCTTCATCAAAAAGGTAGGCCAGTAAAACAAACTGGTAGTAATACCTCCTTTTTCGGTGAAACTCTATTTCCGTAAGACCTGCCAGTTCCAATTCCAATTCCTTTATCCTGGCCTGGGTTCTGTTATCGTAGAATCCATTTTTCAGTATTTCCCAGTCCAGTCCCACAGCGTAATGTTCCCGGCTTAGGTTTTCGGGATTAAAATCGGCAAAAGCATCTCTGTTTCGCCGGGTATACGAAGCCGTGAAATATAAACCGAGGTCTCTCATCGCGAGTGAACGTTCTCCTATCAGTACCCTTTCAGTCGCTGAATAGCTCTCTGTGTCTTCAATCGAAAGCAGATAAGCCAGTGGTGATGAGCCAGACGTGGTTCCCTGTGCGCTTACCGCTGCAGAGAGAAAAAAGAGCAGCATAACACTGCTTATCCACCTTCTACTTCCAGACAAGACCAAATCCCTGAATCATGATACGACCATTGCGTTTTCTACATCCCGCTGTGCCGTTTGCTAACCTTTTCACGATAAAAGCCTATGCTTTTTTTAACCTGCTCTTTACAATTTGCCTGTTCGTTCTGCCGATAGGAATCGTGCGACGTCCAATCTGAAGACGATCGAGCATGACTTGCGAAATCCTGTTTACATTCACGACGTAAGAACGGTGTACTTTCATAAAAGTCTCATCCGGAAGTTTTTTCTGCATTCTTTTCAAAGAAGAATGGACCACATAGCTGGAATAGATGGTTTTGACTTCTATATAGTCACCATTTGCTTCTATATACTCTACTTCGTCGAGATAGAGCTTTATGGATTTTGATTTAACGTTTATGAAGATGTAGTCCCGGTCTGCGGTTTCCGGTTCTTTGTTCAATCGTACCTTTCGTAAAAACCCGGCTAAATCTTCAAGCCCTTCAGGCTGTACGATGTATTCGCTTCCATCATCTCCCTGGAGTTCAGGGTCGGTTACTTCGTCTGTTGTCGTAATGGTGATGGTCACTTTCATTACTTACCTCAATCGAACGAATAGGTCGGGTGGTTTAGCCTACTGAAGACTGCAAGTAACAGGATCCCTGATGGATACCAGATCACCCCAAGTGCAATCCCAGTTACGGTTAAATTTCTGACCGCTGCTGTTGAACAACACATTCCCATAACACTATTCATACGGTATGTTTGATTAAGCTTCGGGTGTTATAATAGTACAATTTCGTACATGGGGACTATAACAAAACCGACAAATGCTTGTACGATTCCGACATTTAGTATAACGATCTGTTTTTTGAGTAATAATAACAGTGGGTAGATGCTTATGTTTAGTGTTATCAGTGGGCAGTTATCAGTTTGAGTTCTTCAGTCTCTTTCCACAAACACGGAAGGAGCTACTCCGAATTCTCTTCTGAATAGTTTGGAAAAATATGACGGACTGGTGAACCCCACTTTAAAGGCCGCCTGAGAGACTCCTGCTTCCTGGGAAAGGAGCAACTCTTTTGCCCGGTACAATCGGACCGAGGTGATCAGTTGCAGAGGGGATTTATTGGTGATGGAC
This sequence comes from Bacteroidota bacterium, assembly GCA_039819115.1. Lineage (GTDB taxonomy): Bacteria > Bacteroidota > Rhodothermia > Balneolales > Balneolaceae > JBCBST01. Next base: position 1,618 of record JBCBST010000208.1, on the reverse strand, counting down.
TTAAGCTTTCGCTGTAAATGCCGTTCGCTGAGCCGGGTTTCTTTGCACAATAACTCGATACCAAGATCTTCGTTGTCAATATGCCTATCGATGATACTGAGTACATCCTCCAGGAAAGAGTGCTCCTGATTAGAAAAGACTTCATCCTGTAAATCAAGAATATAATTAGTCTCATCAGACTCGACGACGGCAAGAGGTACCGGCATAGCTGTTGACGGATCTACCATAATTCTGGATGATATAAACCTGAGACCGGATCCCGAAAGAAGATTCTTAACAGTTTCTGTGATAATAACTTCACCCAGTTTAGCAGAATGGATTAATGAAAGCGAAAATTGCTCCGTTTCGTCGGAAACAAAGCAAGATTCATCCACTGCTCCTTCCTTGATATGAATACCAATTGTGAGCTGGGCTTTGAAAGCTTTAAATAACTGGGTTAAATCCAGACTACAGTGAACCGCTTTACTAGGCCCTTCAAAAATGGCGATGAATCCACCTCGTTTTGAGAGTACCGTTTTCCCCCGGTACTGTATAATAATCTGGTTAATCAATTCTCTAAGCGATGGGCTGGCCGCTTCGAACGGCCTTATTTCTCCTGAAATAATGGTGTATAACCGTTCTTCGTACGCTCTCCTGGGTCTGATTTTAAGGATAAACGCCTTCATCTCGTCCAGGATCACTTTCGTGTTACCCACCCAGAACAGGTGATCATTGCCGGGAAGCTCCACAAATTTTGCCTTATGGATTCGGCTTGCGATAAAACGCCCTTCCATGAGCTTCACGTCTATATCGTTGGCTCTCTGCATAACAAGAACGGGCACTTTAATAGCCCCTAAAATATCAATGATATCAAGTTCTGTATTCATTTTTGTGAGGGCAAGGGCAGCGCTCGGACTTGCTCCTGAACGGAAGTAACTGGCCAGCCAGTCCATAAACACCTTGTCCCGCGACTTAGAAGGAGCAAGAGATTCTAATCCCATACTACTGCTACCCCAGTAATCTTCAATCCTCTTATATAACCGTTCCCGCTCTTTTTCTGTAGGAGCCCATGGGTAATCCGGAGAGTATTTACGCCGTGCAAATATCCCAAACGTAATAAGCGATATTACGCGGTCGGGATAGGTTGCAGCGAAAAGAGCAGATACTGAACCACCTTCTGAATGCCCGAACAGGACCGCTCTCTCGGAGTCTACTGCATCCATAACCGCCCGGATATCATCCATCCGTTCCTCCAATGTGGAAAGCTCAGAAATACGATCCGAAAGTCCGGTCCCTCGTTTATCAAAAATGATGATCCTGGCTATTGTGCTCAACTCCGACAGGAAATTGGACAGTTCCGGACAGGCCCACATTAAGTCAATATTGGAGACCCATCCCGGAATGTAAACCAAATCCACAGGACCAGAACCAAAGATCTGGTACGCAATATTGATTCGACCCCTCTTAGTATATCTTGTAGCAGGTTTCATTGTATAAACCTGGTCTTAATCAATACAATAAACTTTACCTTCACTGCTATATAAACTGACACAAAAAAATGGTGTTTTTTACCAATCTGGCCTCACATTTTTCTCGATGAAATAACAACCGTATTCTGGCTCTTAGTTTTGTATTTAAG
>JBCBST010000207.1:0-3581 GCA_039819115.1 Bacteroidota bacterium | reverse complement strand
AATGCTCCCGATGCTGATACTGATTATTTCCGTGTACCAAAAGTAATTGAATGACTTATTTATGACTTCATCTGCACCTCAGGGATTTTTCTTCAACCTCAGTGAAGGACGACAACATCTAGTCGCCCTGCTCATTCTAATCCTGGCCCCATTCTTTCTGTATACTGCTACAACTATAGGTGGCATGGAGTTTAACCGGTATGATATAAGGCAATGGAGGGCAGGTGCAGAATCGATCATCGAATACCGCGAAGCCTACAACAAAGAGCCTCTTTGGGCTTCAAACATGTTTGGGGGGATGCCTGCTTACGTGGTTTCCGCACCAACATCCGTTCCCGGACTTGACCGTTTTCTTTACCAGATCGGACAAAGCTTATACCCAGCCGTACAAACCTGGATTCTGTTGTTTGGAATGTATGTATTTCTGATCTGCCTCCGGTTTGATAAACTCACAGCCGTAGCCGGTAGTCTCTTATACGGTTTAACGACCTACTTTCCGGTTCTCATTGCTGCAGGTCATACCTCAAAATACGCGGCATTGGCTTGGTTACCATGGGCGCTGGTTGGTTATTGGCTAATCACCCGTTCTCAAAAAAGAGTATTCGGGTTATTTGTTTTTTCTGTTGCTATGGCATTTGAAGTACGTGCGGGGCACCCTCAGATCACCTACTATTTTCTGTTTGTTTTACTAAGCCTTTGGCTGTACGACAGCTGGGCATCTTTTAAAGAGAAAAAAATACAAGACTGGGCCTTATATACCTCTTTCCTGTTTATCGGGGGTATCGTTGGTGTGATGGGAAATGCCGATCGGCTACTCACCTTACAGGAGTATGCAACCTATAGCATACGGGGTGGCTCTGCCATCTCAGGTACCGATGGTTTGGATCAAAACTATGCGTTTACATGGTCTCAGGGTATAAAAGAAACACTTACGATCTGGATACCGGATCTGTATGGTGGTGCTGTCAGCTATTGGGGTGAAAAGCCGGTTACTGGCGGGCCCCATTATTTCGGAGCACTGAGCCTACCGTTCATCATTATAGCGTTCATTGCTGTGCGAAACCGGGTTATGTATGCGTTTGCTACCGCAGGTTTTATCACACTTATGTTTGCATGGGGTCGGCACTTTGGTGCACTCAATGAATTTGCATTCGACGTTATCCCTTATTTCAGCAAGTTCCGCGCACCGGAAACCTGGTTATCCGTTTCTTCTCTTTGTTTCAGTGTTGTTTCTGTATTTGGGCTAAAATGGTGCGTTGATTACCTGAAAGAAACTGCTGATGGTAGCCGTAAGTTGAACGAGCTCTACGTTCCCGTTGGTGGGGCGTTAGGAATTGGATTACTCCTGTTTGTAATGGCTGGCAATATGGATTTCACCACCAATGCGGAACGTGACCGAATAGCCAATCAAATTGCACAGCAAAATAACGTTTCACCTCAGAATCCTCAGGTTCAGCAGCAAGCGGTTCAGATCATCAGCACCCGCCTGGTTCCGGAACGATCTGAAAAAGCCAAAGGTGATGCCATGCGATTGGTGCTTCTGTTACTGATTTTCTCCGGACTTATGTATGGTGCCTACAGGCAAAAAGTTTCTCCCGGTATCTTTCTGATTGCAATTGTAGCCATCATCGCGTTCGACATGATCAGTGTGGACCGACGTTATTTACCGGAAGAGTACAGCGAATCCGGGGTGGATGAAAAACAGATACTGGAAGATTCACGAAGAGATATTGACACCTACATCCAGGAGAATATCACTTCAGAAGACGGAAGTTATCCCTACCGCGTACTTCCCCTATTAGACGGAGCGTTTAGCAACGCTATACCCTCTTATTTCTATCCCAGCCTGGGAGGATATACGGGTGCCAAGTTATCTGTTATCCAGGACGTTATCGATTCAGAAGGGCCTCTGTTTGCCGGCGCAGGAGGGATAAATAAATCGCTACTGAATCTGCTCAACATCCGGTATCTGACATTCAGACCGGGATTGCAGCTGGATGGATTTACTACAGCATTCGATGGACAAACGGGTACGGTATACGAGAATCAGGATGTGTTCCCTAAAGCGTTCTTTGTAGATTCGGTGTACGCTGTGCCTACCTCTGGCGAAGCCTATGATTTGTTATATCCTGGTGTAATTGATTATCGGACGACTGCTGTTGTAGAAAGCAGTACGCCTATTCCATCATCGAGCGACAGTACATCCCGTATTCAGATTAACCTGTATAATGGGGTCGACTTTGAAGCAGAAGTAGAACGAAGTGAGCCCGGGTTTTTAGTGATCAGCGAGATTTATTATCCGGAAGGCTGGGTCGCAAGATTAAATGGCGAAGAAGTCCCGATACTCAAAACCAATTATCTGTTGCGGGGGGTAGAAATACCTGCCGGAAATCACACGTTGAGCCTCTCTTTTGAGCCACAGTCTCACGCAACAGGTACGATGTTAGCCTGGATTTCGCTGGGAGCTCAACTCTGCTTTGGTTTACTTGCTGGATTTATCTTCTATCGGAATAAAAACACGGTAACCGATGACCAAGAGGTCTAAAAAGGTTCTGATCATTACCTATTACTGGCCTCCAAGTGGGGGGGCCGGGGTTCAAAGATGGGTGAAATTCTGTAAGTACTTACCTCAATTTGGATGGGAACCCGTCGTCTTAACCGTCAAAAACGGTACATATCCACTCATCGATCAAACATTAGAACATGACGTTTCTCCGTCAACTATTGTAGAAAGATCTTCGATTCTTGAACCTTATACCCTTTTTGGGAAACTAACCGGAAAAAACTCAAAGGAGGTAGCAACTCCATCCAAAGCTTTTTCCAGTGACGGGAGCCGGCTGAAGCAGATGGGAATCTGGGTTCGCTCCAATATTTTTATACCCGATGCCCGAGTTGGCTGGTACCCGTTTGGAATTCGAAAAGCCAGATCGATCATCCGTACTCACGGTATCGATACCGTCATAACAACAGCGCCACCCCATTCCACGCACTTGATTGGTCATACCTTAAAAAAGAGCACGCCCGAGTTAACATGGATTATGGATATGCGAGATCCCTGGAGCGAGATTTTTTATAACCAGTACCTACCCCGGCTGGCTCCGGCTAAGGCGCTTGATCTTTTTTTAGAAACCTCGTGTTTAACGCTTGCTGATCATGCCATACTAGCTACCGAGGGCATGAAAACCGTTCAGGAGCGGATCTTAAACCGTGATTATCATGTGATTACAAACGGGTTTGATCCGGATGATTTTCCCGAGCGGACAAAAGAAAAAAAGAATCCGGTATTAACCATAAAACATGTAGGCACACTTACATCTACTGCTATTCCCCATACGTTGTTTAAGGCATTAGCAACTTCAGCAGGTAAAGACTGGAAGCTCGTATTTGTGGGATCTGTAAATCCTGAGGTGGAACACATCGTACAGTCGCTAGGGATAACTGAACACGTTGAGCACACCGGCTATCTTCCGCATTTAAAAGCAAAAGAAGAAATGCAAGACGCCGATTTGTTACTTGTTTCTCTTCCTGAGGGAAAGGATAATAAGTTAATTATGACTGGAAAGATTTTTGACTATATCGGC
>JBCBST010000206.1:0-3628 GCA_039819115.1 Bacteroidota bacterium | reverse complement strand
CAGTTATCAGTTATCAGTTATCAGTTATCAGTTATCAGTTATCAGTTATCAGTTATCAGTTATCAGTTATCAGTTATAAAAGGAGTACGATATGAAGGCATGGATAGGAGCGGCAATCATTATAAGTAGTACAGCGTGTGCAGGTCCCGACGTGTATGACATCTACAGCCTCCCCGATGAACGAAAAGCAGACATCGTACAGGCCGAGCTGACAGTAAGTACCGAAGAGGCTTATCAATACGCGCTTGAGGCGGTCCGTAAAGAAGGATGGCAGCCTCATCAGAAAGACTCCACGAATAACCAGATTGTTACCTATTGGCGCAGGCAGAGAGTGCCGGCCAGTGCAACCACCACTCACAGACGAAGTCGGCTGACTGTGCAGATTACAGAACGAACAGATAGCACCTCGTTTATCTTCATTAATATGGATCTGTATGAACGACGTAAAATAGGTCCTTCGATGTGGCGGGAATGGACGGTAAGCGAATACCGGGCCGAACGCATGGTGCAGCCCGTCCTTAACCGCATCAAAGCATGGGCAATCGAACATAATCCCGGTTAACATATAACCTGGGTTCCCATGTGGCAGGAGCGCTTAATCTACCGAAATCCAGTAGTTAATGCGTTCAACCTCTTTATCCACGTACTGGCGTACGCCTTCGATTTCCTTTTTCAGCTGTACCACCTGTTGATTTCTTTTGATGAGGTCGATGTGTGCTTTCCTGTTTTTGAGTGCTAAATCCAGTCCATAGGAGGCGGTAGCTCCAATCACGTTTGAGGCAATGAATCCTTCAACCGGCATGCCCAGCACAGCACCCAGAATGGTTCCGCCGACCACGCTGGTTGCTGTAGTCACTTTTTTAAGGATATCCCGTTCCTTTTTTACCCTGACTTTAAGTTTCGACTGTTTTTTGTCCATCTCAAAAGAGAGGAAGGGAAGGAAGGTATTCAGGGTTAGTACGTGCGATTCGGTCGCCGCGCGTATAAGCGCAGCCCTCGCAGGCAGAAATTCTTCGGTTGCTGGCAGCTTAAATGCTTCAGCCAGATCGGCCTGGTACCGGGTGGTACTATCGATAATATCCTTCTGAGCAATACGATCCCATACCATAGGCCAGTCGATCTTATCTGTTAATACACTAAATGAGCGGTTCTCTTTGGACTGACCGGAAAAATAATCCAGGTGGTTTTCCCGTCCGGTTGGTACTAATACCAGCTCTTTAATGAGGTCAATATCGTAGAGCTCCTGGGTAAAATACGATGGTAACTGCACATCGTAGGAGGTTCTCATGAGTTCAAACAAGTCAAAATCCAACCAGGTACGGATAAACTCCCAGTGTTCCCCAAACTCTTTCCTGTTGTGATACCAAACGCCCCGCTGTTCCGGGTTCTTAAAGCTGGAAAAAAGTCCCTCAATTAGCTTTTCCAGTTCAGCATAGTCTTTGAAATCGATTTCCCGTTCCTTGGCAATACCTATAAAGCTTTGTAAGGAATTACGAATCGAGTTTTTGTCTCTGCCGGTAAAATCCTGCCCGCGGGCATGCACCGGAGCCGTAAGCGCATGCTTTCCGAAATACTCGTCCACCAGTCGTGAGTGCTGCTCATACCGTTTGTCGAGTCGGCCCAGTTTATTCCATTCTTTTCTCAGGTATGCTTCGCCGGCAAAGGCGGGAAGCCACTTTTCCTTTTCCTCACCTTCACTCTTTTCGGCGAGTTCCTGAAGCTTAACAAAGCTTATGGTGCCCGGTATATTGGTTTCGAGGTAGCTTTTAACGAAGTCATCGTAGTTGTAATACTGGGGCTCAAGCCCGATACGGAACGGGGAATAGGGAATGTGTGAAATGTCGTTGATCCGGGATATGGCCTTTCTGCCAGGTACCATGATCTCCGAAAACAAGTCATGAAAAGCTGGTGACTCAGCAATGGCGCCAGCAGGGATTACAATCTCGTTTCCAAATAACACCGCGCTCAGGGCTTCACAACGTGCTTGTGCTAAATCGGCACTTCGATCCGCCTGTTTATCATCAAGAAACCGTGCGGTATCAAAGCTTTGCAACAGGGCGCGGGGACGTCGGTTCATAGGTGCTGTACGTTATTTCTATGGGTATATTTTTTTTGAGGTAAAAGAAAATAACAGGGCGCGGTAAAAACGCAAAGTGTTCTATATTTTAGGTGATCTGGTTTTACCGCAGAAAAGGTTAAGGGATGAGCTGAATATGAAAACCGACAAATACCTGGCACGATGCATACGGATTTACGTGGTGTGTGCCTTGTTTCTCACCCTGCTGTGCGGATACGTTGCAATTGAACCGCAGATAGCCTCATTTGCAAGTCCCCATATCGGATGGATCGATACGGTGGTTATACGCTACCTTTTGTTTGGCATGCTCATGGCCTATTATCTGTACGCCTTTTTCGAGACCCGCATCTATTATTACCTGTCCATTCCGTATGTGCTCCTGCTGAGTTACGTTGCCGTTCTCATCTCATTTTATGGATTTGATATATTTTAGAGAGGGATGGTGCTATGCTATGGCTTTCCGGCGCCTGCTTATTTATCATGATTTATAACCATCATCACCATGATGCTACTCAAGGACTTATACAATGACGCGTTCTTTGCCTTTTTTTCCCGGGCGATGAAGAACGTATACCCCGCATTCGACGAATCTGCATTTATGCGTTTCCTGTATGATGAAGAATGGGAAGGGCGGGCCCTTAAAGAACGAATGCGACACATCACCCTGGGCTTACATCAGCAGTTACCCGAGGAATATGAATCGGCCGTAACGGTACTCATTGACTGTATTGAAGAAATTGAACACAGTGATCCCAAGCCCCATACCGTAGAGTATCTCTTCTTTCCCGATTACATTGAGCTGTATGGTGTGGATGAGTTTGAACAATCTGTACAAGCCATGGAAACCATCACCACGTTTATCAGCTGCGAGCTTGCCATCCGTCCGTTTATACTTCGATACCCGGAAAGGGCGATGGAGCAGATGCTGGACTGGTCTGTTCACCCCCATTTTAAAGTACGGCGACTGTCCTCTGAAGGATGCCGCCCGAGATTACCCTGGGCGATGGCTTTACCTGAGCTTAAGAAAGATCCTGCACCTGTGCTTGCCATCCTGGAGAACTTAAAGGAGGATACCTACGAATTTGTTCAGAAGAGTGTGGCCAATAACCTGAATGACATCTCCAAAGACCATCCTGATCTTGTAATTCAAACCGTAAAGCGATGGAAGGGGATAAGTCCGGGAACCGATTGGATTGTGAAGCATGCCTCCCGAACGCTCCTGAAACAAGGGAATGAAGAGCTGATGCAGCTGTTCGGTTTTGGGAATACGGAAGAGATTCAGATCACCGATTTCGTGGTTCATACCCCCGAGCTGAGCCTGGGAGAATACCTGGAGTTTTCATTCACCCTGGTTAACCAGGAAAAACGACCCGTTAACCTGCGCCTGGAGTATGGAGTGTATTACCAGAAAGCGAATGGAACCCTGTCGCGGAAAGTGTTTAAAATCAGTGAAAAGGAATATGATGCCGGTTCCTTCACCCGCATTGATCGCAGGCAGCATTTTAAGCCCATTACCACCCGTGTGTATCACCCCGGACTACACCAGGTTTC
>JBCBST010000205.1:0-3670 GCA_039819115.1 Bacteroidota bacterium | reverse complement strand
GATTCGAACGTTACAGGCCTACATTGAAGAAAGAGGAGGCAGCCTGAAGACGAAATCACCCGTAGTGCATATTCAAAAAGAAGGAGCTGCGTTTACTGTATCTACCAAAAAGGGAGAGTATTACAAGGCACCGCTTGTAATTTCTAATGTACCGGTTTGGAATATGGCCGATATAGTGGGAAGTAGCGAAATGAGTACTTATTTCTCTAAAGAATCTGAGACCTACGACAAAGCCTGGGGGGCTCTTACCTTAGGGCTGGTAACCGACGATGTGTATCCACATGATGCTTCTATCCACCACCAGATTCATCTTGATAAGCCTATTCCACATACTGCATCGGAATCCTGTTTTGTATCCATGTCGAATCCGGGAGACGTATCGCGGGCAGAAGCAGGGCTCCGTACCTTGAATGTATCCTGTCATGCATCCCCTGAATACTGGTTTAGTCTTAATGGAAACTACGATCAGGCTAAGGCAGAATCCGAGCAGTTTATTATCGAACAACTAAGAAAGCACCTTCCTGGTTTTGCTGATGCTCAACTCAAAGTATCGCACACTGCCACCCCGGTAACCTGGCAGAAATGGGTATACCGAAAAAAAGGCAGGGTGGGAGGAATACCGCAAAGTATGGCACGTAGCTTGCTTAAATGGACACCTCATAGCACTCCATTTCGTGGACTCTATTTAGTGGGCGATACAACGTACCCCGGGCAGGGCATTCCCGGCGTAACATTAAGTGGTATAAACGTATATTGGAGAGTGCGGCAACATTTTAAATCCCTGTTTTCTTGAATCAGTTTACTCCTAATCGTCAGTTTTCAGTTTTTCCACCGGCAGTAAAATACCTGCTATTTATTAATGGGGTATTCTTTCTACTCACTAAGAACATATTCAACGGGGCATGGACTCCTGTAGGCTCTGCATTAATGCCCTACCTGGTGTTAAACCCTATTGGAAGCGGCGATTTTCTCCCCTGGCAGTTAGTTACATATATGTTTTTACATGCCGATTTCAGCCATATTCTTTTTAATCTGTTTGCGCTCTGGATTTTCGGTCAGGCAATTGAAAACCTGTGGGGTACACGTCGCTTTTTAGTGTACTATTTGGTGTGTGGAGTCGGAGCTGCTGTTATACACATGACGGTTGGAGGCCTTTTTGCATACACCTTAGGAGCTTCAGGAGCAGTTTTTGGCATTTTGCTGGCGTTCGGGATGATGTTTCCGGATACCTATATCATGCTGCTATTCCCGCCTATACCCATTAAAGCCAAATATTTTGTGGGTTTCTACGGAGCCCTGGAGCTGTTTAACGGTCTTACTCTACCGAATTCAGGAGTAGCTCATTTTGCACACCTTGGAGGGTTGCTGGTGGGATTTATTTTGATCAAATTATGGAAGATTAAAAAGCCTGAACACTACGCTTAGTTGTTGAAACAGAGAGGTACCCATGGCTTACGATTCTTTTGGAAATACTGTTAAAAGAGGGTTTTTGAATATGCCCTCCACACTCCGTGTTCTCATTGCAATAAACACCGCTGTTTTTCTATTTCAGTGGTTATTTGTGCCTTTTCTGGGAGATTTTCTGGGTCTTTTTTTCCGTTACGATGCGTCCTTTCCGAATTTTTTGATTCAACCCTGGAGGTTAATTACCTATACCTTTTTGCATGCAGGATTATTCCATTTCCTGTTTAACATGCTATGGTTATGGTGGATGGGCAGACCGGTGGAGGAACGTATTGGCAGTCGTTCGTTCCTCGTGTTATACCTTGGTTCAGGGATTGCCGGGGCTTTATTTGACTCTGTTCTCAGCCTGTTTTCACCTGTATCCTATGTGATAGGGGCGTCGGGTGCTGTATTCGGAATTATGGTGGCTTTTGCCATGCTGTTTCCCAGAATGCCTATCACCCTGTTCTTACTTCCGCCAATAGAAGCCCGTTATGTGGTAGCCGGTTTAATTGCGATTGAGATTTTATTTTTAAATGATGGTTCCAATATCGCCCGTCTGGTTCATCTTGGAGGTGCTCTCGGTGGATATCTGTTAATGAGAATTCATCTACAGGGAAAGGATCTATCCATGCCCATACGATATCTGGAGCACCTGTTCCGGGGTATAAAACCGAAGTCCAAAAAGCGAACGGTTACCCATATGCGTTCGGTTAGCGATGCTGATGTGGTTGAAGAAGTCGATCAGTCGGAACTGGACGAGATTCTGGAAAAGATATCCAAAAAAGGCTACGATGGATTAACCGCAGAGGAAAAAAGGAAACTCTTCGAACTAAGCAAAAAGAAATAGATACCATGGCGGTAATCAAACGTAAAGACACAATCCAGGTAATGGTGGGCGATGTACCGGTTGGAGGGGGAGCACCCATTGTAGTACAATCGATGACGAACACAGATACAGCTGATGTGGATGAGACGGTTGATCAGATTGACCATTTGCATCGTGCGGGATCCGAGCTTGTACGAATAACGGTTAACAACGAACAAGCCGCACGAGCTGTACCCTTCATCAAGGATAAGCTGTTAAACCGGGGAGTACCGGTACCTATTATTGGTGATTTCCATTATAACGGCCATGTGCTGCTAAAAAAATACCCGGATACCGCCCAGGCGTTGTCAAATTTTCGGATTAACCCCGGAAATACAGGTACGAAAGCCAGGGATAAAAACTTTGCCACCATTGTTGAGCAAGCTATTGCATACGATAAATCAGTCAGGATTGGTGTGAACTGGGGATCCTTAGACCAACAGTTACTTGCCGAAAAAATGGATGCAAATAACCAGCTGTCTGCACCAAAAACATCGAAAGAAGTGATGTTAGATACCATGGTTGAAAGTGCGAAACGATCGTCGGCGTTAGCAGAGGAAGTTGGTCTTGCCTCGAATAAAATCATCATCAGCTGCAAAATGAGTGGTGTACAGGATGTAATAGAGGTGTATAAACGGATTTCAGATGAAGTGAATTACCCACTGCATGTTGGGCTTACAGAGGCCGGAATGGGAATGAAAGGGATGGTTGCAAGCTCTGCGGCACTTTCTGTTATTCTTCAGGAGGGTATTGGAGATACCATTCGTGTTTCATTAACTCCCCAACCTGGCGCCGATCGTGCTTTGGAAGTACAGGTGGCACAGCAAATTTTACAATCTCTGGGTATCCGAAGCTTTGTTCCACAGGTAACCTCCTGTCCGGGGTGTGGGCGTACAAAAAGCACGTATTTCCAGGAACTGGCTGAAGAGATACAGGGATACATTGTTGAGTCGATGCCGATTTGGAAAAAAGTATATCCTGGCGTTGAAGAAATGGATGTTGCCGTTATGGGGTGCATCGTGAACGGACCGGGAGAGTCACGAAACGCTAACATCGGGATTTCCCTCCCAGGTACATTTGAGGAACCTAAGGCTCCGGTTTATGTGGATGGTGAACACTTTATCACGCTCAAAGGGGATAATATCAGTGCAGAATTCAGGAAAATCCTGAATGAATACATCGTAAAAAATTACGCGGAATCTGTAGTACACTAGTAAGTCTTACATTTTCTTTCATCAAATCTTCACAATCTGTCTAAAAATCTTGTAAAGGCTTTCATTTTTTTTACACAAGAAAGTGAATCACCTGTTCTCATTTTCTGGTGACAAAAAGCGCTTTTTTAACCTGTTTTTTATTTGT
>JBCBST010000204.1:0-3754 GCA_039819115.1 Bacteroidota bacterium | reverse complement strand
CCACAGCTCGGTAACCGGAACTTCAAAATAATCGCGATCTATAAGGATGAAATCAGCCCATTTTCCGGATTCAAGGCTTCCCAGCACCTTTTCCTGGTGACCGGAATACGCAGCATCAACGGTGAATGATTTCAGTGCCTGTTCTCTGGATAAAGCCTCTTCCGGATACCAACCTTCAGGTGGAGTTCCTTCCTGGGTCATACGGGTTACGGCAGAATACAATCCAAAAAACGGATTTGAGTGCTCTACAGGAAAATCAGATCCGGCGGCTACAATGGTTCCCTGCTCCAAAAACGTTTGCCAGGCGTATCCCCCTTTAATCCGGTGAGGTCCGACACGGTCTTCCGCCATATTCAAATCACTCGTGGCATGTGTAGGCTGCATAGAGGCGATGATGTCTAAGTCTTTAAACCTGGGGATATCCTCAATATCCACGATTTGGGCGTGTTCAATACGATGCCGCAGTGCCTGATCGCCAAGTTGGTTTTTTGCATATTCAAACGCATCCAGAACCTGTCTGTTTCCAGCATCCCCTATCGCATGAACATTCGTTTGATACCCTTTAGCCGATGTTTTGAGAATCATTTGGTTCATCTCTTCCTGATCAACAAATAACAGTCCTTTGTTTCCCGGATCATCTGAATAAGGCTGAAGCATGGCAGCACCACGACTGCCAAGGGCACCATCGGAGTATAGCTTTACACTTCGTAAAGCAAGCATATCATCTGCATAGCTTTCAATAGGACCATTCTCTGATAATGAGTCGAATGCCGTTCCGGCCCCTCCTATCATAGCATATATCCGCGCCTTTAACGCTCCTTTATCCGCAAAGCTGGTGTACAATTCCCAATCATTTACCGTTATGCCGGCATCGTGCACAGCGGTAATACCCATTTTAGACAACTGTAACATCGCCCTATCCAACGCAAGCTCCCGGATTTCTTTGGTTGGAGCCGGAATCTGACTCTGAATGTAGTTTTCTGCTGCATCCACGAAAATTCCGGTTGCTCTACCCCGCTCATCGCGCATAATCTTACCTCCCTGAGGATCCGGCGTATCCTGGCTGATTCCGGCAATTTGCATCGCTTTGGAATTTCCCCAGGCCGCATGCCCGTCTACCCGAGCCAGCCAAACCGGGCGATCAGAGACAATCTGATCCAAATCACCGGCCGTTGGGAATTCACCTCCATCCCATAACACCTGGTTCCAGCCCCGTCCTTCAATCCATTCCAGTTCGGGATTTGCATCAGCATATGCCTTCACTTTTTCGAGTGTTTCTTCCAGAGAAGTTACACCCACCAGGTTGACATTCAATTCCTGAAAACCCAATCCCATTACATGCCCGTGCGCATCGATTAGTCCGGGTAGCATGGTCTTCCCACCAACATCCACCGATTGAGCTTCGGGGTATGCATCTCCCACTTCCTTTCCTCCAACTTCAACTACTTTCCCGTCGGCAATAACCAGCGTTGAAAACGATATCAGGGAATCACCGGAGAATGTATAACCATTTGCATTTTCGAATTTGGTGTATTCCATAGGTTCAGTGCATGAAATACATAGAGCAAGAAGAACAACAATAAAAAAGCGCATACCAATAGTAGATAGTTTTAAGTGAAGTGGAATATAGAAAAGTAGAACATCTTGGGTAAAGCAGAACAGGAAAGGCTGAATCAGGATTGCCAGTTATACCTCACATCGCCTGAGAAGTCTGTATCCTCTGCAAGAACCTCATGGATAGCGTCAGGTTTCAGGTCAATATCATCAAGCTTGTCGCTATCAAAAAACTGAAGCCGGGTCAAAATCTGATGATCGGGATCGTGTTCTGGATCTGTGCCAAGTTGGATTTTCCCTGAACGTCGTTTCACGCGGAAGTAGAACTCGATGACATGGTAGGGTGGTTCGATCAGCTCGTTCACCAGAGCCAATTCTTCGACACCAACTTCAAGATTGGTCTCTTCAAGAAACTCTCGTTGAACAGCTTGCTGTACCGTTTCTCCAAATTTCACTCCTCCGCCCGGAGGAGTCCAGATAGGGCGCTTCACAACCGGTGAAAAGAGCTGGACCAATAGAATCCGGCCGTGTTCAACGAGCAGTCCACAGGCCCGAATACGAATATGGTTTGTATACAAACCGGACGCAGGAGTTGCTTTATCTGCCAACTCCTACTTTCTCGTCATTCTTTGGGACAAAGGAACCCACTTCTTTAGCCTGTTTTAAGCTGGCTTTAACAAAATCAACGAACAAAGGCTGGGGATTATTTACTGTACTTCTCAACTCGGGGTGAAATTGTACCCCGACAAACCAGGGGTGATCAGAAATCTCCACGATCTCTACAAGATCACGTTCAGGATTCATTCCAGTAAGCTTCATTCCGTTTTCTGTAAGCTTATACCGTAAGTTATTATTCACTTCATACCGATGACGATGGCGCTCATACACGATTTCCTCACCATATGCGGCAGAAGCGTTGGTATCGGGCGATAATTTACATGCGTATTGCCCCAATCGCATGGTACCCCCCATGTTCTCAATGTCTTTTTGATCGTGCATGATATCAATGATGGGATACTCAGTATCTCCATCAAATTCAGCACTGTGAGCTTCTGTCCAGCCACATACGTTGCGCGTGTATTCAATAACGGCACATTGCATACCGAGGCATATACCGAAAAATGGTATATGCTGTTCGCGGGCGTATTGCACGGCTTTCAGCTTTCCATCTATACCCCGACCACCAAATCCGGGTGCCACCAAAATACCAGCCACCCCTTCCAATTCACTTACCACATTCTCTTCTGACAGGTTATCTGATTGCACCCACCGTATGTTCACCTTGCAATCGTTTACCGCGCCGGCATGAATAAAGGCTTCAACGATTGATTTATAGGAATCGTGATGCTCAACATATTTACCCACCAATGCGATTTCAATACTACCCGAAGGGTTGCATACCGCTTCTACAAATCCGATCCAGGATTCCAGTTGTGCTGGTTTGGCATCCAGCTTCAGCTTTTCAATAACCCGTTTGTCGAGTCCCTCTTCCTGCATTAACAGGGGAACTTCATAAATACTTCGTGCATCAAGCGATGCGATTACATCTTCAATATCCACATTACAGAACTGAGCCACTTTTCTCCGAATGGAGGAATCGAGGGGATGCTCGCTTCTGCATACCAGGATGTCGGGAGAAAGACCACTTTCGGACAATGTTTTGACCGAGTGCTGCGTAGGTTTTGTTTTGAGTTCTCCTGCTGCAGCCAGATAAGGAACAAGGGTCAGATGAATGTTGATGGTATTGGCTCTTCCAACATCAAACCGAAGCTGCCGAACGGCTTCTATGTACGGTAAGCTTTCGATATCACCTACGGTTCCTCCGATTTCCACAATCACCACATCGAAATCACCGGACTCTCCAAGCTTTAAGACATGCGATTTGATCTCATCAGTGATATGAGGAATAACCTGAACGGTCTTACCAAGGTAGGCTCCCTGACGTTCTTTGGTAATCACATCAAAATATACCCGCCCGGTAGTTACGTTATTGGTCTGCGAGGTGCGGATGTCCAGAAATCGTTCATAATGGCCAAGATCCAGATCCGTCTCGGCGCCGTCGTCGGTTACAAACACCTCTCCATGCTCGTAGGGATTCATAGTTCCCGGATCGACATTGATATAAGGATCCAGTTTTTGAATCGTTACTTTAAGTCCCTGAGCGACCAGTAAACGACCCAACGAAGCACAAATAATTCCC
>JBCBST010000203.1:0-3772 GCA_039819115.1 Bacteroidota bacterium | reverse complement strand
GTATAATCATGGACGTGAAATGCCCATTCGTATCATTATTTCGGATTGTCATGAACAAGTCATCGCCACGGAACAGAAAACTGTTATACCGCTGATTAACATCTCCCGGTACAGGTCCGGCCGACATATCGATGGTTCCGGTTATATCCATCGTAGTGGGGTTGAACAGGGTAACAACATCTGATGTAGACCGATCGTGAAAGGCACCAAGTTCAGTGTCTCTTATTTCGATGGCAAATGAGTTGTCACCAAAAACATTCAGGACTCCGTTTTCAACCAATTGACCATTTTGGTTTACTACATATCTTGAGAATCCCCGGGTTTGATCGGGTCGTTGAGTAAACATGGCATGATCGAATACAGCCTGTGGAAAAAAGATAGGGAAGTCCTGTCCGTCTGAGAGATCGAATGTACCGGAAGGTACCTCTTCCACATATTTAACAAGACGGGAACCTGATTCGGTGATTCCGATTATCACAAATCCTTCGGTTTGGACAATCAGTTCTTCATCACTGTCGTTATTGTTATCGCAGGCCGAAAAACCGAGTGCAAAACTAAATAGCAATACGGGGATGAGGATTCGGCTTGATGGTTTAATAAAGTTCATCACGTTTGAGTTAGTATATAAGGTTAAAGGGTGTAGCTGATTTTAAACTGGTAGTTAATACCCGGACGGGGTACTCGGAAATTGTCGAAGATCTCAGAGTTGAAAACGTTCTGTACATTGAACGAGAGGTTCATATTCCGCTGAGGAATCCGGTATATAATACCTGCGTTGTGCAGGTGCTGAGTGGGTACTACAAACTGTGGGTCTGCCCGGTCTAAATCCGGTACTTCATTAATGCTGAATTCATCAATGAAGAAATAGGTCCAGGTTAATATGAGGTTGTTTACGGTACCGAATACATCTTCAAGCTGGTAACGACCTCCGATATTTCCAAGTAGAATAGGTTGATTGGGCACCTGATTACCCGATTCATTAAACTCATTGGTTTGATAGGTCAGGTTGCCTGTAACGTTCAATCGCCTGATGGGTGAGAACCGGCTCGAGAATTCTAAACCTTGTGCATAGGTACGACCTGCGTTTCGAAAGATGATGCTTTCCTGACCGAATGGACGTGGTACGATCAGGTTCTCCAAATCCCGTATGAAGCCATCTAAGCTGAAGAACAGTTCTGTTTCGTTATCTAAAAACCGGCTGTAATTAATTCCAATATTCAGATTATTTCCCAGCTCGGGCTGTATTTCGTAATTAGGAATCGTTCCACCAAAATCCCCGAAGATTTCGATTTCGTTCGGTATTCGTGCTGTCCGTTCAAAACTGCTGCGTATAAAGACCGTCGGAAATGCCTGAAACTTCAGAGCTACTCCGTATCCATCTTCATTTGAATCGACTCGCCGCACAGGAAGTTGTGTTGCATTCGTTCGGACTACATCAATGGCTTCTGCATTATAGTAATACCGTTTGTAGAAGGTGATAGCCGTTAGCTTGTCATCCAGAAAACGAGAGGTAAGCTCGGCACCTGCCACGTTTCGTGTAATGGTAGAGGCTACCGTATTAGGGTCAACCTCTTCTCCATTGATCGTGATGCGGGGCCCAACCGGATCGTTACCCTGAATGCTGTTGTACCGTATGAAATTAGAAACCGTAAGATCGGTATTATTGCTTAGGGCCCATTTACCAACCACGCGATGAGCTGTTCCTAAATCATCTCCGTTACGTTCGGTGCGGTTCGTAAATAGTTCTGACCCGCTTTCATTTTGTCGTTGGTATAGTTCTCCCCGCCAGCTATAAAAGTTGGTCGTATTGTCATCCACCTCGGAGTTTGTAAAAGCAAGAATACCGTAATAACGGAGGGATAGCTTGTCATTAAACAGGGTTTTCCTGTAATCAACCCGCTGGGAAATGGTCGTAAACAAGCTGGTTGCTTCTCCTACGGCCGTATTGCTTAACCGTACGCCATTTTGGAGTTGGTCATTTCGATGGGCAATCGTGGTTACAACATCAAGCCGATCTGCCCATGCGATATCCCTGAATTTTATACCGATTTCACCATAAGCAGAAATATGTCGGTCGTGAAAGCGCCTGGCATCTATGATCTGTTCTGGTCCTGCAACAACACTACCATTCGATAATGTTCGTTCCGTCAGGTTTCTGACATTCCGCATGGTATAATCATTATCGGAATAATTGAAAAAAGAGAGCGTGGATATGGCAAAATGGTCCGACAGATTTCTGTTACCTACAGCAGTAACCCGGTGGGTATTAAATGAGCCGAACGTGTAGGAGGTTTGTAATACGTCATCCGTCCGGTATTGGGGAACCAGATTGATACCTCCGCCCAGGGCATCAATTCCTATATCGACGGGCATAACGCCTTTATATACATCTACCCGCTCCAGTGCATCTACAGGTATGGTGTTCAGCTGTAATCCGCCTCCAAATACTTCTACCGGGATGCCATCATAGAACAGACGTACGGCTTGTCCGGTTAATCCGTTGAGATTAATGTTAACATTGCTGCCAAGTCCTCCATTTTGGCGGACAACGACCCCCGTGGATGTTTTAAGTAATTCCTCCGCGCCCAGCGCCTGATCCGACACTTGTTGAGCTCCAATTGAGGTGATGGTAATCGGTTTCTCCCGTTGGATATTTGACTCTGTTTTCCCTCTCACAACGATGCTCTCCAGTTGTTCTACACTGTCCTGGAGCATGATGTCTAAAAACAAATTTTGATCGAGGTATACAGCCTGAGTATACTTTTTATACCCTATCGCAGATACCGTAATCCTGTATTGCTTTGGAGCTAACTGTTCAAATAGAAACTCACCATCGGTATCGGCAGCTGTAAACTTTTTCTCGTTTACCAACCCAACATTTGCAAACGTGACGGATTCCCCGTTTGTGTCAGTAATCCTGCCCGATAGTGTAAGTGTTGTCTGGGCGTATGCGTTGATGGGTATCCAGACCACCAGGATGAATAGATATTTCATGTTCAAAAAAGCTTCCTGATTGAAAGGAGCTACCTAAGTTCTTTATTTAGATTTAGTCTAAATAAATATAAGCTATTCAAGAACTCATTCCACACCAGAAATAAAAAAGTGTGGGTACATATACAGAATGGTAAAATAGTGCGTTAAAACAGGCCGTTAAGCCTTATCGATAATGGTGTCTTGACTATTTTTGTGGTTCGATTCCTGAAATCGTATTCCTGAAGGCATCGATTGTATGATCCAAATCGACCGTGGTAAGTGCGTTAGAAAGGAAGAAGGCTTCAAAGGCAGAAGGAGGGAAGTATACCCCTTGTTTTAGCATGCCATGAAAAATGCGTCCGAACAATTCCTGGTTGGTTTTATTTGCTTCATCAAACGTAGTTACCGGCCCCTCGCAATAAAAGATACTTAACATGGACCCCACCTTATTGAGCGTGTGTGGTATACCAAATTCCTGTAATACTTGTCGTAATCCAGAAGCCAGATAAGTGGTTTTTTGTTCAAGCTCGCTGTAGGTTTCTGGTCGCGACTTTAGTTTGTTGAGCAGGGTGTATCCCGCGGCCATGGCAAGCGGATTACCGGATAAGGTACCCGCCTGGTACACCCGACCTACGGGTGCCACACAATCCATGATTTCGGCTTTTCCGGCGAACGCACCTACGGGCAGTCCCGCACCGATTATTTTCCCATAGGTTACTAAATCTGCAGTGATGTCATATAAAGTTTGGGCACCACCAAATCCGAGCCTGAACCCGGTCATAACTTCATCAAAAATGAG
>JBCBST010000202.1:0-3914 GCA_039819115.1 Bacteroidota bacterium | reverse complement strand
ATGAAAACAGGCTATCTGTATATCTTATCAAATGCTAATTAGCATTTGATAAGATATACAGATAGCCTGTTTTCATATAGGTAAGATCCAGTCAATAGCTATTCCTTACTTTTGTATTGTCATTCCTGCGCAGGCAGGAATCTTATTTAGGATTCAGAGGCTTTGAGTTTGATTAAGACTCCTGCTTCCGCAGGAGTGACCCATTACTAGGTAATTCGTTAACAGCTCACCCTGCATGTAAACCCTCTTTTCTCTTAACTAACATTACCTGTGTGTTAACTTATTGGGTCACAGAGAGATTCAGTAAAATTTCATACAGTCTTCACAATTCAATCCCATCTTTGACGTAACAAAACCGGACGTTAGATGATGATGGGACATATCTACATTCAAATACACCTTGTAGATGGTGATGGAATAAAAAAATCGAAGGATGAAAAGGATGGTCATTCTTCGGTTTTTTTTAGTTCCGCCCTCCTTTCTGGCGCTTCAATTATTCAACAGAGCTTTTAAACCAAACACCAACCACTATGCGAGCGATTGACCAAAACCCTCCCTTACCGTTTTTGATGGACAATACTCCGTCGTATTACCGCGGTTTTACCCCCGGCACCTGGAATACTGAGATTGATGTCAGAGATTTTATCCAGAAGAATTACACGCCGTTTGAAGGAGATGCATCGTTCCTGAGCGGACCTACCGATACCACACAGCTACTTTGGCAACAGGTACTAAACCTGATGGTAAAAGAACAAAAAGAAGGCGTACTGGATGCCGATTCCGAATTGGTTTCTTCTATTGTGTCTCATGGTCCTGGGTATATTGATGAAGATCTTGAGCGCATTGTAGGCTTACAAACCGATGCTCCTCTTAAGCGCTCCATGATGCCATTTGGTGGTGTCCGGATGGCGCAAAAAGCATTGGAAAGCAATGGATTCAGCTTTTCTGAACAAACGAAAGACGCCTTTGCTGCTATTCGTAAAACCCATAACGACGGGGTGTTTGATGGATATACATCTGAAATCCGCAAAGCCAGATCCTCCGGTATCGTAACCGGATTACCCGATGCGTATGCACGTGGCCGTATTATTGGTGACTATCGCCGGGTGGCTTTATATGGGGTTGACCGATTAATTGAAGATAAAATCGGGCAATTAGATTCCCTTGAAATTCATAATCTGGATGAAGAAACCATCCGCTTGCGGGAAGAACTGAATGAACAAATTCGTTCTCTTAAAGAGCTGAAAGAAATGGCATCCAGCTATGGATTCGATATCTCAGGTCCGGCATCCAACGCTACAGAAGCCGTACAGTGGGTATATTTCGGATACCTGGCAGCGGTAAAAGAGCAAAATGGTGCAGCCATGTCATTCGGACGTGTTTCTACCTTCCTGGATGTGTATATCCGGCGCGATATGGAAGAAGGCAGCCTTACCGAAGCTGATGCACAGGAACTCATTGATCACCTGGTCATGAAACTTCGCATGGTTCGTTTCATGCGTACTCCGGATTATGATGCGTTGTTTTCAGGAGATCCAACCTGGGTAACAGAAGTTATAGGTGGTATGGGTGTCGACGGTCGTACCATGGTTTCAAAAACCTCGTTCCGTTTTCTGCAGACACTCCATAATCTTGGGCCAGCACCCGAACCTAACCTGACCGTATTGTGGTCAAAAGACCTTCCTGAAGGGTTTAAGCAATTCTGTGTGGATACATCCATTCAAACATCATCGCTTCAATATGAAAATGATGACTTAATGCGCGACTACTGGGGCGATGACTACGGTATCGCATGCTGTGTGTCTGCAATGAAAATCGGAAAGCAAATGCAGTTCTTCGGCGCACGTGCTAACCTCGCCAAAACACTACTCTACGCAATCAATGGTGGGAAAGATGAGATTTCAGGTGAGCAAGTTGGCCCCGAATTCGCACCCATCACAGGCGACACCCTCACGTATGAAGAACTGATGCCTAAGTTTGACGCTATGATGGACTGGCTGGCAGCCACCTACATGAATGCGTTGAACGTGATCCATTTCATGCACGATAAGTACTATTATGAGCGTCTTGAAATGGCCTTACACGATCGCGACGTTTTCCGGACTATGGCCTGTGGCATTGCTGGTCTATCGGTAGTGGCAGATTCATTAAGCGCCACCAAGTTTGCGAAAGTACGCATTCTTCGCGACGACCGCGGACTAGCCACCGATTTCGAAACCATTGGAGACTTCCCGGTATTTGGTAACGATGATGATCGCGTAGACAACATTGCGCGCGACTTGACGAAAATATTCATGGAAAAGCTGAAAAAGCAGCCTTCCTATCGTAACTCGGTACCTACGCAGTCTATCCTGACCATCACATCTAATGTGGTGTATGGTAACAAAACCGGTAATACACCCGATGGTCGTAAAAAAGGTGAGCCATTCGGACCAGGTGCCAATCCTATGCACGGACGTGATAAAAACGGTGCTGTTGCCAGTATGCGGTCGGTTGCTAAACTGCCTTATGAGTTTGCCCAGGATGGTATTTCCTACACCTTCTCTATTGTTCCGGGGGCTCTGGGACGTACCGAAGAAGATCGTGTAACCAATATGGTGAATTTACTGGATGGCTACTTCAACGAAGGCGGTCATCACATCAATGTGAACGTATTCAATCGGGAAACACTGATGGACGCAATGGAACATCCTGAGAAGTACCCTCAACTTACGGTTCGGGTATCAGGATATGCCGTCAACTTCAACAAGTTGACCAAAGAGCAACAAATGGATGTGGTTTCGCGGACTTTCCACGAAAACAACTGATCAGCTGTTGCTAAACGAAGCAAGCGTATAACAGAATTGATGTAGCATAGTCAGGGAGTGCTTCTGGAACATGGAAGTGCTCCCCATTTTTTATTAGAGGGTAAAATCATGAAGAATGTAACCGGATATCTGCATTCAGTTGAAACAGCCGGAACACTGGACGGACCGGGCGTACGACGGGTGCTATTTGTAAACGGATGTCCATTAAACTGTGTGTATTGTCACAATCCGGACACCCGTAAGTTTAAAGCCGGAACTAAAACAGATTCCTTTACCGAGTTGAGAGCAATCGCTAACCAAAAAGATATGCTCCTCTCCATGAACGGAGGCGTAACTCTTTCTGGTGGGGAACCGCTCGGCCAGCCTGAATTCGTGAAATCCATTTTTGAAGGATCTAAAATGATGGGGCTGCACACTGCGTTGGATACATCCGGGTTTTTTGGGCGAAGGGCCGACGATGAACTTCTTTCGTATACCGACCTGGTTCTGCTCGATATCAAACACTTTGATCCCGAAGGCTATAAAAGGGTTACCGGTGTGGATTTACAGCCTACCCTCGATTTTGCCGATCGTCTGGCTGCAATGAATAAACCGGTCTGGCTTCGGTTTGTGCTGGTACCGGGTTACACCGACGATATGAACGCCATAAAAAAAATGGCGGCTTACGTAAAAAAACTGGGCAATGTAGAACGGGTTGAGGTACTTCCTTTTCACAAGATGGGAGAGTACAAATGGGAGGCCATGGATATGGACTACGATTTATTCGATACCGACGAACCTACTCCCGAACTCATAGCAGAAACCAAGGCTCAGTTTGAAGAAGAGGGAATGTTGGTGTTTTGATCTGACTGCAAACTTTAACGTTATCGATGTATATGCAGCTGCATGTTCATTAATGGGTACTTAATCCATAAACATGAAAAAATAGATTAATAATAAACCAAGCGGGATAAAGATGATGGTACGAACTGTATCAATAATCTCATAAACGGTTAGTTTATTTAGATTTAATAACTGTTTTCTATCCCGAATTGCAGATATAACTAAT
This sequence comes from Bacteroidota bacterium, assembly GCA_039819115.1. Taxonomy (GTDB): domain Bacteria; phylum Bacteroidota; class Rhodothermia; order Balneolales; family Balneolaceae; genus JBCBST01. The sequence goes on along the minus strand of JBCBST010000202.1, from coordinate 59 downwards.
GCGACAATTCACAGGCTTTTTAGAGCTTCCTTTCTATATGGTATAAGGGATATTATGGA
>JBCBST010000201.1:0-3938 GCA_039819115.1 Bacteroidota bacterium | reverse complement strand
GAGTCTATTCCTCTTTGGGGTTCTGTTGATTCTTGCATCCTGTGTAAAAAAGTCGATTGATGATAACAAATCAAAAGCCGGCACAGAAACTCCAACTCCAGCTTATTCCGACCTTGGACCGGGTCAAAGCGATTTCAGACTTATTCTATCCGCGTTAACTGAAAATAATAATAGGTATACCGCCAACGCTTTGGTTATACAACAGGTAAAAGCGGGAATGGCTACACCGTCTTTGGCTGAAAAAAGCGAAGTCATGTTTGCTATCCCTGATTCCTTAGTCAGCCAATTCAACACGTTTGTGGACTCTAAAGATACTCTGCATATTCGCCTTCAACACCGGGAAGTCCCAAGCATTAGTTCTGTCCCAAATTGGACATTTTTATCGATTCATTAAGAAAAAATATCATGAAGTTATCTACTCCAATTGCTCTGTTAGCAGCATCTGCTCTTCTATTATTGCTCATACCCGTACACCAGACTCCGGCACCCGTTCCGGCAAAAGCCCGTTACGCAGTGCATAAAAGTCTGGAGGTGGAAGATGAAGAATACTTTAATGATGGCCGCGAAGAATACTTCAACGAACTTCTTCGAAACCCGGTTACCGGGGTCATCCCTTCTGATGCACGAACCAGTGAATTATCGCATGCCAAAGATGTAAATGTAAAAGCCAAAAGCCTGAACTCCGGCTTTTTTAACTGGGAAGAGGTAGGTCCCAATAAAGTGGGTGGCAGAACCCGTGCTCTTGCTATTGACCTCTCGGATAATACCGGTAATACTCTTATTGCAGGTGGAGTTTCCGGTGGTATCTGGAAAACAACCGATGGGGGGACAAGCTGGGAGAAAAAAACACAAACAGATCAAAGCTTAAGTGTGTCCTATATCGCTCAGAACCCGTTAACCCCCTCCACGTGGTATTATTCCTCCGGTGAATTTGACGGAAACTCAGCCAGTTCCAGAGGAGGCGGTGGTATTTATCGTGGATCTGGCTTATGGAAATCTACTGATAATGGCGAAACGTGGAATCCCCTACTCCTTGATGATCCGGACATACTTAACGGAAGCTTCGATTCTCCTTTTGATTACATATCAAAGGTTATGGTTAGCCCCACAACCGGTAATGTATTTATCACCACCAATGGATTTGGAGTGTTTAAATCCACAGATGGAGACACGTTCGAACAGAAGATATTCGGAGGAGATGGAGAGCATGTGTATACCGATATTGATATCGCACCAAATGGAGATATCCTGTTGTATTCCTCTAGTGAATCGTTTGGTGAGGCTGATAGTGTTGGGATTTTTCTATCTACAAACGACGGGGACAGTTGGATAAATCGAACACCCGGTTTCAGTTATCCATTTACCTCATCCAGGGGGCTGGTCAAGTTTGCTCCTTCAAACCCGACTATTGCCTATGCTTTTATTCATGAAGGAGGCGGGTCTTCGGTATCATTTTTTGAACTTAACCTTTCTAACGGACTATCCTTCAACCGAACGGATAATCTCCCAAACTACGGAGGACCGGTAGGTGGCCGGCACTCTCAGGGTGATTACAATATGGTGCTGGCTGTGCACCCTACCGACCCGGAGTTGGTTTTTATCGGAGGTATCAACCTGTTCAGAACCTTTGATGGCTTCAAAAGCTCTACTCAAAATACTATTAACCAAACCTGGATTGGTGGTTATGCTGCTTCCGAAACCTCTATTAACCGGTTTTCCAATCATCACCCTGATCAGCATGTGCTTATTTTTGACCCCAATCAACCCAATCGGGCCTGGAGTGGGCACGATGGAGGGGTTAGTGTAACCCAGAACATAGCCAATGCCAATGTGTTCTGGAGTAAGCGGGATAACGGATACAACGTAACCCAGATGTATACCGTGGCTATCGGACCCGACCAGGATGATGACCGTATTATGGGAGGCACCCAGGATAACGGGACTCCATATTTTCGCATTGGTAACGAAGCAGCTGAAGTAGAAAACGATCTATCATCTGGTGACGGTTCTGATGCACATTTTGGAGAAAACTTTGTTTGGGTATCCACTCAGTTTGGCTCTGTGTTAAGGCTCGGCATTCAAACCAGTACCGGAAATCCCATGTCGCCATTTGGCACACCTGCTTTCAATGTTAACTGGTCATTTGTAAACCCTACATCCGCCAGTCAAACCCGATTTGTACATCCATTTGCTATTAATCCTACCAATGAAAATGTGATGTTTTACCCTGATGGGCGAAATATCTACCGAAACACACAGATGCAGGAATCGGATAATGGAGAGCAGTTTACGTTCAGTCAACGGGAAGAAGATTACCCCGGCTGGAAACGGTTAGACGATATCGCTCTACCTTCTGCACAGGTTTCGGCTCTTGCTGTTTCCTACAGTAATCCTCCGAATCGTCTGTATTATGCGGGTAACTCTGATTTCGGACCAGAGATCTTCCGCTTGGATAATGCCAATATCGACAGCACCGGTGCCGTCAATATTCAGATTCCAAATCTGGGCGGTAGTTTGTACCCTCATGATATCGCTATCAACCCGGAAAACGGCGATGAGGTGATCGTTGTATTTGCAAACTACGAAAGTGAAGGCATTTTTTACTCTTCTGATGCAGGGGCAACCTGGCAAGGAATTGAAGGAAACCTGCTTGGAGACGAAAACAACCTGGGGCCTTCCATTCGCGCAGCAGCTATTCTTCCTGGTGCCGGTCGGACGATTTATCTCATTGGTACCAGTACCGGGGTGTATTCAACCGATCAACTACAAGGGGCTAATACCATCTGGACTCAGGAGGCAACCGACCTAATCGGGTTCTCTGTTGTCGCCGATATTGATGTGCGAGTAGCCGATAACGTAGTTGCCATCGGCACACATGGAAGGGGTGTATTTGTCGGTACTCCAACAGAAGTGGTAAGTACCATCGAAGAGGAAACCATACAGGCCGCGCCGGGATCATTTGAACTTGCTCAGAATTTCCCGAATCCGTTTAACCCTGCCACAACCATTACCTATTCGTTAAACACCGAAAGTTCGGTTTCCTTATCGGTCTTTGATTTAAATGGAAGAAGGGTTGCCTCTATTCTGCAAAACCAGCCCCAAAGTTCGGGTAACCATTCGGTTCGATTTGATGCCTCTGCTTTAGCCAGCGGTGTTTACCTGTACCGAATCGAGGCCATGGGATCCAACGGTGTTTCTCAAATCGCGTCTCGAAAAATGACCCTGATCAAGTAAGTAATCCAACCCATCTAACAAGCAGAGGGATAGGCACTTATTCCTCTGCTATTGATGCGGCTGTAGTCTGTATCAACTCCGTAAACTCTTTTTGAAGGGCTAGCCCCTTATTTTTCGCATACCATTTATGCAGCTCTTCTTTGGCAGGTCCGATTCCACGTGATTCGTCATGGCGGATTTCATTAAACAATTGCTGAGCTTCGTCGGGTCGGGACCCCCATTGGAACAACTCTTCCAGTGTATCTGTGTCCAGCGCGATAAGTTTAGGAATTGAACGCGCTCCGTTCGTCAGATACGCATCCATGATATCCGGGTAGTTATCTCTCAGTAAAATTTTAAGTTCAATATCCGGGCTGGATTCAGCAATCAGATGTATAAATGGGAGGTTCTGGGCACTATCACCGCACCACCCTTCCGTAAGAACGATCCAGGTTTGAGGAGTCTGTATCTGCTTAACCGATTCCAGTACTTCGGGAATCAGTTTTCCCCGTTTATTCCAACGGCTGCTTCGTTGGATATTCAGACGGGTATAAGCCAGCATTCCATCAGAGTTATCCCCATTTGTGGTGGTGTTCTCCGCGAATAACCGTTCTATTAATGCTTCATAGTCCTGATAGGTAATGGCTTCCTGAATAACCTTATGAGTAATCGATTCCATAATTTTTTTGTCTTAAAGCCGGATGCAAATCGTAACTTTAAACAAA
>JBCBST010000200.1:0-4056 GCA_039819115.1 Bacteroidota bacterium | reverse complement strand
ATCCGTAATGTTCAATGATTTAACACTTACCAAATGTTTGACTTACTACTACTACTCCACCAATCTCAACAGAAACTTTTACTCCAGTCGGAATACCCCATGTAGTGCAAATTGAAAGACAAGCTTTACCTGCAGTACCATCAGGTATACTAACTGGGAGGTTAAGACAATGCTTTCCCAGGCCTAGTGGTAAGTTTATACAAACCTTATGGTTTTCTGTGGTGACTGAAACACATTCAGCTGCTACAAGCATGCTTCCACCTGAATTTATATTAAAGTCAGATGCTGTTGCTCTTAGTTGTGTTTCTTCATGTGTTTTTTTTGCTGCTTCAATAGCACTTGAAACGGATTCTTCACTAAAGTCATAGTATTTCATAATAATTGATTTGATTTTTATACCTACTCATAAGGCTTTTCGGTTTCCGCCCCCCATTGAATTGACTGAATAGGAACAGTCTCTTTGAGTGATACTCAAATATTCATTTTTAATATTGCATTCATATCTTTAGATGTGTAGGGCATATAAACCATTTTGTTTATACACTCAATGAGTGTCCCCTCCAACTCGAAAATGAGATTAGTGTAAAGAATTCTGAACCGAGCTTTCTAACCCCCGTTTTTAAGCTTAGGTCTATTTATTATAATGCTTTGCGCAAAGAAAAGATTTTGCGACTAATGTTCAATACTTATTTGTACTTATCTTAAAAGTTAACAATTTCGAAACACTCTCCTTTAGGAATATATAATCCATGACCAACAAACTTCTTTTTGATTTTGGCCTGGTGGTGCTCATTTGGATGACGCAGCTTATTGTGTACCCATCATTTGCTCAATTTGACCCGGCCGACCTTCAACGCTGGCATGGTTCGTATACCATTCGTATCACGCTTATTGTGTTGCCCCTCATGTTTGGCCAGCTGGGATTGCATTTGTATGGGTTGTCTCAGGGTGTGAATACCATTCAAATTGCAGCACTGGTTCTTATTGGACTGGCATGGGTCAACACCTTCTTTTTCGCGGTTCCTTTACATAATCAAATCGGGGCCGGGAAAGACATTACCGAAGCGGCCAAACAATTGGTAACGGTGAATGCCTATCGAACAGTATGTTGGTCGGCCGTTTTTGGAATTGACGTATATCTGTTCTTAAAAAAATGAACGCTGAATGATCCATAGCTATTTCCTGCCTATCAGGAACATAACGTATCGATGATGAGCATTAAACAGATGTCACTTACCCTACGAATCGCAGCGCTTTACAACCTTGTATGGGGGGCATGGGTAGTGCTGTTTCCCAATCATTTTTTTGTGCTCGTTGGGATGGAGTTGCCAACACACCCTATGATTTGGCAAGGTATGGGTATGGTTATCGGAGTTTATGGGCTCGGATACTGGTGGGCGGCTCAGGATCCTCTGACGCATTGGCCGATCGTTGCCGTAGGGTTTCTGGGAAAGATTTTCGGTCCTCTGGGGTTTTTTATGAATTATGCGACCGGTGTTGTCCCTTTCGAATTCATCTATACGCTCATCACCAATGATTTCATCTGGTGGATTCCCTTCTTTCTCATTCTAAAACGAGCGTACCAGGCGCAACGAATTAAATGGATTTGAGAAGACTAAATCTATGGGCCCTTTCCGGATTTTATGTGTTTGCAGGTGCTTATCACTTCATGAATCCTGCATTCTACTACCCGTTGATTCCGGATTACCTCCCATTTCCTGAAGTTATTAACACGGTAAGCGGAGTTGTTGAGATTCTATTGGGAATCGGGGTGTTGTTCAAGCCCACGCGAACCCCGTCGGCCTATTCAATTGTGGCTATGCTCGTTGCCTTCATTCCGGCACACATTCATTTCCTACAAATTGGGAGCTGTGCAGACGTTGGGTTATGCGTTCCGGAATGGATTAGCTGGATACGCTTATTGGTTATTCATCCATTATTAATAGCCTGGGCACTTTCAATTCGTAATAGAAGAAAGCCCCAGGCTTAGCTAAGCTGAAACGAAAAGCTTCCGATTTATTCGGGTAAATAAACTTTAATCAGGTTGCGGGCTGCACCCGGAATGGAGAATACCTGAAATCCGCTTCCGTCCAATCTGGAGATACCTAATTGATTACCCCAGGTAGTCCAGTAGATTTTCTCTACTATTCCATCAACAACTAATCCATATACCCGTGCTTTATCGAGTTGGATGACGGTTTCGATGTTGTCTCCATTAAGGTCAGATCGCATGATAGCCGATTGTTCAACATTGTTGAAGTAGATAAACTCGTTCATGGGTTCAACAGCAATTCCATACCCATAACCCGCTTCACTGTAATTTAAAACCCGGGTAACTTCGTTGGTGGAAGTAGAAGCCCTTGACACACTCTCCTTCCATTGAACCGGGGTGATGGAGTAAATCTGCCCGTTTACATATTCCATATCCTGAAGATTTCCATAGCTATTGAATCCGGGGCCTTCAATGGCAGTTCTCACGCTGTAATTGTCGAGGCTTACCGCCATTACGGAATCGCTGGAATAACTTGCATAGTACAATTCCCGGGAATCCGGATTGATGGCCATTGCCCTCACATCAAAAGACTGTGCGATAGTTACCGGATTTTGACCATCCAGGGTATTCTGAATAATCCCGTTATTGTCATAGTCGGTGTAATAGATGCGTTGTTCCGATGGATCGTAAGCCAGCACGCCACTGGGACCGTTTGGTACAGAGAACAGTTCCGTCACTTCTAACGTCCTCAGATCTATCCGGTTTAGAACCTTGTTTTCAATGTCTACGAAAAGGAGGGATGGAATACCCTCGGGTTCAACTGTTGCTTCGCTGTTTTGATCTGTTTCATCGGTCTGATCGGTTTCATCCACAATTTCCTGGTCTATATTCTCAACACCATAAACGGTGTCATCTGAATCACGGCAGGCGTTAAAAAGTAAAGCCAGCGATAAAAGTAGTAGCATATATGAAGAGCGCATAGTAGTATATATTTGAAGTTAACAACTCATGGATGTGTGATGTACACCCGTTAACTCTCCGATGACTAGTTGTAGCTCAAAAACTGTTCCCCTGATTTGATCTAGTCAAAAATATAAGGCTCATAACTGGCCCACCATTCCGGAATAGGCTGCTTTGGTGTACGACAAATAAACACCGGTATATTCTGTTCCTCGGCGATTGCGTAGGGATGGGTGACATATCGTATCAGCTCCACGTCCTCAAAAATATGGGTCACTGCTTCTTCTGTGTTTCCAATACTGATCCAGATTTTAGCGCTCGGATTCCCGTATCCCCAGTACCAGAAACTTCCGTGCCAGCCCTGCGATAAGCAGGCTTACATGCTTAACCTTTGGGGTATGAGCTTGAATTGCTAGGGAAGGTATAATTCTGTAAATGAAGCAGAAAATATGCTTCTTCGAATTTTAAATAGATAAGCTCCGCATACGGTTTTAATGGAGCGTGGATCAGGCTGGAATGAACTCACGTAGTTGGCAAGTAGTTGATTGGTTAGTACGTCGTAAATTGCAATCTCGGACTCATTTAAGGTTATAAGATAGTGTGTACCTACTGGTAAAGGTTTATTGAGAAGGGTTTCAAAACGTGTACTTTTGTATGCATCTACGATATGATCTGTTCCTAAAATCGTTGTATCCCTGAGTTGAAAGTAATAGAATGAATCGTCCGCAAATAGTTGGGAATCGGATGAGTCATCACGGATTAAAAGAGAAGTCTCTGAAGGTATCTCAGAGATCAGCTGCACAGCGGGTTCAGGTGAATCATAATGTTCAAACCTGAAGTGATTTGGATGTATTGCATCAATGAGATTGGGGTTTCCAGCTGAATAGCTGGTGTAAATATCCAGTAGTGGCTCTATTCCTTTTTGGGAAAGAAATTGAGCGACCAGGTACCCGGCAACAGGGTATGAAACCGAGGCTGGTTGTTTTCGGAATCCGTGAATGTGCAACAGCGATTCTGTGCGGAGAAGGTCTTCGTTAATGGCAAATTCAGCAAATTCGAATAAGGGTGCATTATTTATTCCACCACGCCCGCCTAAAGCTACG
>JBCBST010000199.1:0-4068 GCA_039819115.1 Bacteroidota bacterium | reverse complement strand
TGATTCCACATTTGGATGGAGGTTTGTCAATCCCAAAATGAAACAGCTGCACGGAACAGATGGCATGGGTGAAACAGCTGAAAACGTGGTTGAACAACTTTCGATATCAAGAGAAGATCAGGATACATTTGCAGCTCGGAGCCAGCAAAAAGCAGGCGTTGCAAGAGATTCCGGCCGACTGGCTAAAGAAATCGTCCCCGTATCCATTCCACAACGAAAGAAAGATCCCATACTGTTTGAGCACGATGAGTTCATCAAGCCAAATACCACTCCGGAGATTCTGGCTAAGCTCCGACCCGCATTCCGAAAAGATGGATCTGTAACAGCCGGAAATGCATCAGGATTAAATGATGGAGCAGCAGCCCTGTTAGTAGCATCCCAACATGCCGTAGATACCTATGGACTTACTCCAAAGGTGAAGATCCTGGCTTCTGCCGTATCTGGTATTAAACCCAGAGTTATGGGACTGGGTCCGGTTGAAGCTACCCAAACAGCGCTGACCAGGGCGCATCTCACCCTGGACGATATGCACCTCATCGAGCTTAATGAAGCTTTTGCAGGTCAGGCACTAGGGGTTACCCGTACGCTTGGATTGAGTGATGATGATCACCGTTTGAATCCTAATGGAGGCGCTATTGCTATTGGTCATCCATTGGGTATGACCGGAGCCCGGTTACTGATTACAGCCTCCGTTGAACTACATGAAAGAGATCTCAAATATGCTCTATGCACGTTATGTGTAGGTGTTGGGCAGGGTATGGCTGTTGTTTTAGAACGAATATAATCACCAAGAAATGGCTGTTTACTCCTTTGATAACTCCACTCCGGTCATCCATGAAACCAGCTTTGTACACCCTTTAGCCGCGGTTACTGGCAATGTAGTAATAGGACGAAATGTCTACATTGGTCCCGGAGCTGCAATACGGGGAGACTGGGGTAAAATCATTATTCAAGACGGCTGTAATGTGCAGGAAAACTGCACCATCCACATGTTTCCAGGAGTTACGGTTCTTCTGGAAGAAGGCGCTCATGTTGGGCACGGTGCAGTTATTCACGGAGCTGAACTAGGCAAAAACTGTCTCATTGGTATGAATGCCGTTGTAATGGATAATGTGCAGGTTGGAAAAGAGTCTATTGTAGGTGCTTTAACGTTCATAAAAGAAAGCATGAAAATACCGGAACGAAGCCTGGTGGTGGGTAATCCTGCGCGGATTGTTAAACCGGTTAGTGACGAAATGATACAGTGGAAGACGGAAGGTACCGGGTGGTATCAACGGCTCCCGGAACAACTTCATCAAACTCTTAGAGAATGTGAACCTTTGAGGCAACCTATTGATTCTGACAGTGACGAGACCAACATTCGGTATTCCACCTGGAAAGAAACGAAGCATAGGAGTGATAAGACATAATGGGCTTTTTCAAAAAAAACGACAAAAAAGGCAAACCACCGCACAACTGGTACCCTGAAATCCTGCACTGGAAAAGGGATGATATCGTGCACTGCTTTAACATAGCTAAAGCGATTGGATACATGAAAGCCAATGGTCGTGATCTGGCTAAATACATGAACGGCAATAATACTTCCGGATATATTTCATCCCGGTTTACCTTTAAATCCGTCGACGAAAAGGGAATGATTTACCTTGTTGACCATTACAATCACATCGTTGAGTTTGAATTCTGGCGATTCATTAAATGCTCAGAAAATGAAACCCTGAAAAGCAGGAAAATTGAACAACGGGCAAACGGATCAAACGAGTACATGCAGTTAATCCAGAATTTCCAGCAGGCCTTTGATGAGCTTCAGGAACATGATGGACACCCCAAACGACTGGGCGAACCTAAAAACGAGCTTCCTGAACACAACAACGACACGGAAACCTGATCGAGCCTGAATCCTCTATTTATTATCCATTCAGATTATGACCTCTCCTACCACACCGAATGAACTCCGAGTAACCAGCTTCACCCAAGGCAAATGGCACGCTAATGGGGAGGAAACCCCTTTGATTTCTGCGGTAGATGGCAACCCGGTCGCCACACTCATGCATACTGAACTCGACTATAAAGCGGCCCTGGAGTATGCACGCACTACAGGAGGACCTGCACTAAGGGCTCTTTCTATTCATCAGCGAGCATTTAAAATCAAGTTTCTTGCCGCTTATCTGATGGAGAGAAAAGAAGCCTATTACGAATTATCGACGCACACTGGTGCAACACGGAAAGATTCCTGGATCGATATTGAAGGCGGGTTTGGCTCTATGTTCGTGCTGTCCAGCAAAGCACGGCGTGAACTATCTGACCTTCCTTTTCATGTGGAAGGTGGTACAGAACGGCTTTCAAGAGGAGGCACATTTGTAGGGCAGCACATTTGTGTGCCCAAACCGGGAGTTGGTATTCATATTAATGCATTCAACTTTCCGGTTTGGGGTATGGTTGAAAAACTGGCTCCTTCTATCATTGCCGGCTTACCGTGTATCGTTAAGCCTTCACCCGTGGGTTCTTATCTGGCCTGGGTTGTATTCAGGGATATGATAGAGTCCAATATTTTACCCGAAGGAGCCATACAGTTTATTGCGGCAGACCAACCCGGCGATTTATTCGACCACCTCACCTCGCAGGACGTCGTGTCATTCACTGGTTCGGCAGCCACTGGTAAACGACTCAAAGCCCACCCCGGTATCATTGCTCATAGCGTACCGTTTAATCTGGAGGCCGATTCTTTAAATGCGTCTATCCTTGGTCCTGATGTAACTCCGGACATGGAGGAATTTGATTTATTCATACGCGAAGTGGCCAATGAAATGACCACTAAGACCGGGCAAAAATGTACCGCCATTCGCAGGACGATCATTCCAAAAAACCTGCTGGATGATGTGCACCAGGCTCTGCGTGCCCGACTTGAACGAACAACGATTGGTAACCCTTCCGAAAAGGAAACGAGAATGGGCCCCCTGGCTTCCGCCTTGCAGGCCCAACGTTTTAACGAGCAATTAGTTGAGCTTGAGGATGTAACCGAAACGATGTACAGTAACACAATTGCTGATCTGGATGATGCTTTTGTAACGCCTACCGTCCTGGTTTGTAACACTCCTCTGATGGTGGATGAAGTTCATCGCGTTGAAGCTTTTGGGCCGATGACCACCTTGCTTCCCTACGAAACGGAAGAGGAAGCCATCCAAATAGCCAACAAGGCTGATGGTTCACTGGTTGCCTCGCTATTTACCGCAGACGATGATATTGCAGCCCGGATCACGTTAGGATGTGCTCCTTATCATGGGCGATTTATGGTTATTAACCGTCACTCTGCGAAGGAATCTACCGGTCATGGATCTCCCATGCCACATATGGTTCACGGCGGGCCTGGACGTGCCGGAGGTGGTGAGGAATTAGGAGGTGCCCGGTCGGTTCTTCATAACATGCAGCGCATTGCTCTCCAGGGTTCTCCTACAACGCTTACTGCTATTGTTCGTCAATATGTTAAAGGAGCTGCAACATCAGAAGCCCCGAAACATCCATTTCAGATGTACTTCGAAGAGCTCGAAATCGGGCAATCCCTGCTTACCGAGTCCCGCACGGTAACTGAACAGGATGTACAGGATTTTGCGAATCTTTCAGGAGATCATTTCTATGCACATACCAACCCGGAGGCTGCAGCTCGCTCCCTGTTTGGTACCATTGTTGCCCACGGCTATTTCGTACTTTCTGCTACAGCAGGACTATTCGTTCACCCCGATGAAGGCCCCGTTATGTTGAATTACGGATTAGAAAACCTCGCATTTACAGCTCCCGTGGCACCTGGCGATACCATTCAGGCAAAATTGATCGTCAAAAAGAAAACCGTTCGTCAACAAAGAGAGGGTGATAAATTTCCTTTTGGCGTGGTGTATTGGGACGTAGAAGTTAAGAATCAGGATCGCCTCCTTGTTGCTGAGTATACCATCTTAACTCTGGTGAAACGAAGAGAAAAGCTGGATATAGATTTGGTTTAGGTCAGTGGTCAGTGGTCAGTGGTCAGTGGTCAGTGGTCAGTGGTCAGTGGTCAGTGGTCAGTGGTCAGTGGTCAGT
>JBCBST010000198.1:0-4083 GCA_039819115.1 Bacteroidota bacterium | reverse complement strand
ATTAACCCGGGACGAATGGATACAGATTGCAGAAACCATGCAACATAATATTACCGATGAGGTGATAGAAAAGGCCATAAGATCATATCCGCCAGAAGTATTTGAAAAATACGGGGAAGAAACGATAGAGATTATGAAGGTGCGGAGGGATAAGCTGGCAGAAGTAACCCGCCGGTTTTATGATATGATTGCCAGTGTGGTTTCCGTTCCGGGCAGTAATAAAAGAGAGCGGTATATCATAGATGTGCTTCCCGAAAAGCGCATGCGGGTACGTGTGTTTAAAATCACACAAAAAGGAAAACAAAAAGACAAATACTACGATCGCACATTTAGCGCCGGAGAAACCAAAGAAATTCGGTTATACGGTATGGGAGGAGCCGATGAGTTTACCATAAGAGGCGATTATTCTGCGGGAATTAAACTGATCGTTGTTGGTGGGCCGGGAGAGGATGTATTTACCGATAAAACGACGGTAAGGCGTATAAAAAAGGCAATTGAACTCTTTGATACAAAAACGGGCAACGAAATCCCCGACACCAAGAATACCCATGTGCATACTTCTGCCAACCCGATGATCAATGCCTATGATTATGAGGGAGAATTCAAGTGGAACAGAATAGCCCTGGGAGGCTTTTTTAACTATAACAACGATGATGGAGTATTTATAGGGGGCGGACCCAGATTCATTCGGCATGGATTTAGAAAGCAGCCTGCTTCGGTTGAGCATTATATCAGAGGGAATTTAGCACCCCTTACCGGAGCTGCGAACATCCGGTACTCGGGAGACTGGTATCAGATAGTTGGCAATTGGAATGCCCGCGTTGATGCGGATGTATTTTTCCCGGAAAGCTATCAGAACTTTTTCGGGCTTGGTAACGAGACCGTGGAAACCCAGGAAAACCGGGAGTTTTATCGGGCGCGATTCAGGGGATACTCGTTTGAGCCCAAACTGAATACCACGATTCGCCAGCAACCGATGGTCAACTATTTTGCTGGTACCCGACTCAGCATATTTAATGTGGATGACGATCCCGATCGGGTTACGCAAATCATTCAGGAAGGTACGTCTGGTAATCCATTTGATGAGGAATGGTTCGGCTCCGTTTTGACAGGGTTCAGTGTGATCGATGTCGATAATCTGAACAACCCAAAACAGGGCTATCAGTTTCGTTTCCTCGGAGAGATGAATACTGGTATTGAAAACACTTCTGCCAATTTTGCACGCATTGAAACATCATTGAGTGTGTATTACTCCGCCCGGTTTTTTCCCCAGATAACCTTTGCTAACCGAACCGATTTTGGGCATAATATTGGAGATTTCCCCTTTTACCGGGCAAGCACCATCGGTGGAAGACAGAATATGAGGGGGCTAAGAGGCACACGTTTTGCCGGGAGAACGCACCTGGCAACCAATACAGAAGCGCGTATTGAACTATTTGATTTTTATAGATATGTACTGGGTGGAAAAGTAGGAATTAATCCTTTTTTCGATGTGGGCCGGGTTTGGCAAGACGGGGAGCAATCGCGGATATGGCATTATGCCGTAGGGAGCGGCGTATGGCTGAACGTATTTGATGTTTTTCTGATCAACGCGAGTTATGGTATAGCCGAAGACAGCAGTTTGTTTACCATAACAACCGGGTTTTTCTTTTAACGTCACATTTATAGCAATTAGCAATCATTAAGGCATGATTATTGATGAAGTTTATGTACGTTACGCTACAATAACTCTACTATGTCCTCAAATAACGATTCAATCCGATTGCTTGCAGCTATCATGTTTGCTGACATGGTTGGGTACTCCAAGATTATGCAGGAGGACGAGCAAAAAGCTAAACTGCTGAGAGACAGGCAACGAAACGTGGTGGATACCTGCATTCTGGACTTCAGGGGACAAGTGATGCAGTACTATGGCGATGGTACATTAAGCATGTTTGGCAGCGCGTTGGATGCGGTAAGTTGTGCGAAAGAAATTCAAAAAAGACTTTCACAAGACCCGGTTGTTCCGCTTCGCATAGGAATTCATGTTGGGGATGTGGTGTATGATTCGGAAGGCATTTATGGGGATGCCGTTAACATAGCCGCACGTGTTCAAAGTCTGGCTACTCCGGGCGGGGTTATGTTATCCGGAAAGGTATTCGACGAAGTAAAAAACCATCCCGGCATACGTGTGGAATCCTTTGGTAATCATGAATTGAAAAACATTCTTCAGCCAGTTAGCATTTATGCTCTTGCGAATGAAGGATTAGCTGTCCCGGACCAGGATCTGATCCGGAATATTACTGGAAGTAATAAAAACAGTGTTGCCGTATTACCCTTTGTCAATTTTAGTGGAGCCCAGGAACACGAATACTTCAGCGATGGGATTACAGAGGAAATAATCAATGCTCTGGTTAAAGTGGAAGGTCTGAAGGTAACCTCCCGCACCTCAGCCTTTGCCTTTAAAAACACGAATAAAGATATCAAGGAAATAGCCAAAGAGTTGAACGTGGCGGCCGTATTGGAAGGAAGTATCCGTCTTGCCGGAGACCGGGTTCGGGTTACCGCTCAGCTAATTGATGCGGACGATGGCTTTCATATCTGGTCTGAAAACTATGACCGGGAGATGAAAGATATTTTTGCGGTACAGGATGAAATCTCCCAAAAAATAGCGGCCCAGTTAGAAGAAAGTTTTACCGTAGATAACTCCCGCCGATTGTACGAAGCCTCTACCGATAGCGTGGACGCCTATAACTTCTATCTCCAGGGGCTTTTTTACTGGAACAAATTCACCCCTGAATCAGCCCGGAAAAGTATTGAGTACTTTCAGAAGGCGGTTGAAGTATGTAGTACCTATACCGATGCATATTCAGGATTAGCTAACGCCCATACGTTTCTTGGGGCTATCGGCCACATGAGAGGAGAAGAAGCATATCCTATAGCCAGCGAGTATGCCCAAAAGGCCATCCAGTTAAACGACCACAATGCAAAGTCGTACGTTGCCCTTGGTCTGGTGGAATTATTCCATCATTGGGATTTCAGTGCTGCGGAAACCCGGTTTAGAAAAGCGATCACCCTTGAGCCGGATCTCGTGGAAGCCCGAACAGCCTATGGATTGTATCATCGAGTTGTTATGAACTATGAGAAAATGGTGAATCAATACGAAACGGCGGTACGGATTGACCCTTTATCTCTTCCGGCGCTTCTGGATTTAGGGAAATCGTACTGGTTGGTGGGACGCTACGATGAAGCACTCGAAAAATTTGAAAAAGTACTGGAACTCGACCCCAGTTTCCGTGCGGCACTCGAAGCCAAAGCGTTGGTGTACGTCAGTTTGGGAGATCTGAGGCAGGCTGAGAGCATTACTATGCAATATGTAGACCAGATCATTGGGCCGTTACAGGGAAATACACAACTCGGGTTTATTGAAGCCCTGAGAGGAAATGTAGAAGGCGCATTGATGCATCTGCAGCAGCTGGAACAACGGGCTGCTGAAAACCCGACCATCGACCTAACTATGGACTTTTCCATCATTTACGTGGCTTTAGAGCAGTATGAAAAAGCACTCGACTACCTGGAAAAGGCGTATGTGCATCGATTAGGCTCCATTTTATTTATCAATAGCATTCCTTACCTGGATAAACTTAAAAAAACAAAGCGCTATCAACGCATAGTTACGAACATAGGGTTGCCTAATACAGTGCTAATTGCGTAATTCATACTTATGGACGCAACGGAAGAAAGACTATCCGAGGAGGTAAAAGACTCGGCTGAAGACATAAAGAAGGAAAAGACGAGGAAAAAGGGTTCCCGGAAACGGGGGATATCAGATATGTACCGTACCTCGTATCGCACCCACGTTGATCTGAGCTCAATTGCGGATAATAAATCCAATATTATGATCAGTATAAACGGGATTATCATCTCTATCATTATTGCTTCGATCTCGCCCAAGATTGACTCTAACCCGTGGTTGCTTATTCCAACATCTGTATTGTTGATGACGTGCTTGTTATCCCTGGTTTATGCCGTGCTTGCAGCACGTCCCAGGGTTACAAACGAAAAAGTAACGCTGGACGACGTACGCAATAATCGCGCGAACAT
>JBCBST010000197.1:0-4259 GCA_039819115.1 Bacteroidota bacterium | reverse complement strand
CGATTGGGTACCTTTGTATGCAATCTTAGCTATGGCCTTAAAAACAGAAATAGAGTCCCTTCTTCTATTGATGGATGATCCCGATCCATTCATTAAAGAAAGTGTGCATAACCGATTCCATGAACTGGGTGAGAATGCGGTACCTCTGCTGGATCAATTTCGTATTCAGACCACCAATCAAAAAGAGAAAGACCGGGTTAGTGAATTAATCCACGACCTGACCTTTAAGACACTTCAGGCCGATTTTCTGGAAGTGTTGGAACACGGAGTGCATAACAGAAGAAGTCTGGAAGAAGCCATTTTTACACTGGCTCGTTTCGGTAACCCCACCCTTCGTACCGAAGAGTACAAGTTAAAGCTCGATCATTTTGCGGATATGATCGCACCGAATATTCGCTACAAACTCGATGAACGTAAAAAGATGAAGCATCTGCTCAAGTTTGTATTCGAAGATCTGAACTTCAGTGGTGATACGGAGCATTATCACGACCCGAAGAATTGTTTGTTGGATAAGGTAATCGATCGGCGCTTAGGGTTGCCCATTTCTCTTTCTCTTATTGTGATGTTTATTGCCCGAAGGCTGGAGCTTCCCTTTTTCGGTATTAATATGCCGATTCATTTCATGCTCAACTTCGTCGGTGATAAAGAAGAAGTATTAATTGATCCTTACGACAACGGGGCTATTGTAACCTACGATCAGTGCTACTTCTTTCTTAAGAAGAATAACATTGAGCCACGACCAGAGCATTTCCAGTTAGCTTCCGATCACGATATCCTCGTTCGGTGTATCCGGAACCTGATTCATAGTTATGAGCGTCTTGAACAACCCAGCCGGGTTGAAGATCTGAACTCATTGCTGCGTATGGTAGAGATGTACGAGAAGTAGCATGTTAAGCCCAGTCAGCTAGCCTTGGTTTTACGGTTACAGTAAACCCTCTTGTTTAGCTAGTTCAAAAAGAGATGCATGCAGATGGTTAGTATCTATTTCCCCACGTCGTTCCAATTCTCTGATCTCTTCGCCATTTAGCATAAGAATACAGCCCATACGTTCGAGCACAGAATCAAATTTACGGGGATCCGTTAGTCTCAGCTTTTCGAAATCAATGCCCTCGGGGCTAATGGTTTTATTTACAAGAAGAATAAATCGATCATCATCGGCATCGCCGAAGGAGAACTCTTCTAAGCCAGTATCATTGAGTTGAAGCATATTTTGTAAGAAAATCTCGAGCCTTTAGTATTTCTGTTATTTCACCGGTTTCACCGTCAACGACCTGAACCTGGAACAGGCTGATGATAGCTTGCTGGTTCAAGGTCTCTATGACTTCATCAATGGTATCGCAATGTTCAGTTTCGCTTACCAAATCATTAACACCCTGCACAATGTATCGCTTTTTTGTGGTGGGTTTCCGGCCTTTTGATTTAGACGCTTCTTTAGGCTCCGGTTCTTCAAAATACTCTCTGAGGGCTGCTTCGGTAACATACCAACTTACTCCCAGCTTTCTTCCCCGAATGCGACCTTCCCGCAGATAAGCACGGAGCGTCATTTTCGAGATGCCCAGCAAATCATGCAGATCATCAATGGAATACAGGGTTAGGTCTCCAACTTTTTTTGGCATCGGGTTCTGTTTAGGCGTGTTAAAAAGTCACTAAAACTATCATATAATCAGCTATTAATCTATATCCAGTTTATGTTACCTAACATTAATTATATAATATGAAATAAGTTTGGATAGCCGTACCCCACTGTCATATATTTGCTGGAGTTATTTCAAAATAACAGTTCTAAAGCCATCCTGGCAGCTTTGGGTTCTAACATCTCTCCTCCTCAAAAGCTATCCGACTTTTACCCGCAGAGGTAATCACATCCAGCCTCCTTTGGGTTCATTATTGTGATTAGAAGTTTATTTCTGGTAACGTCGTGTTTCAAACACCCCAAAAAGAGCGATATTTTTTGAGTATTAAGCACCTTAATGCCAGTTATTAGAGTCTACTAAGCAACTATTAATCGATATATAGTGACATAAAGAGCAAATATTAACATACATTAGTTATACAATATGAATTTGATTTGGTAAGCGTAAGCAGTCCGCCGTATATTGATTGCAGTTATTTTAAAAACGCCAGGCAAAAGTCAGGCTTTTTTTATGCCCATCAGTCAAAGACAACACTTTTTTTGTTGTCTACTCTTTATCGGAATCTTCTCCCTCTACTCATGCTCCTCATCTCAATTATATGTGGATGAAGACCGGATTCCTGATGAAATACAGCCCCCTGAGCAAGAGTCGGTGTATACTGTTTTTCTTATCGGAGACTCCGGAGCGCCTCAATTAGAAACCAAAGATCCGGTTCTTACCCTGTTTGAGCATTTTCTAGAACAGGCCAATAAGAACAGTGCCGCGCTTTTTTTGGGGGATAATCTTTATCCGGCAGGATTACCCGATAGTTCTGACCCCGATCGGTCGTATTACGAAGACCGCCTGAAAGCTCAGCTTAATACCGTTCAGAATTTTAAAGGTAAAGTAATTATGGTGCCAGGGAATCATGACTGGCATGATGGAGGTCCTGAAGGGTTACAACGGGTCAGAGAGCAAGAGCGATTTGTAGAAGAGTATCTGGATAGGGGGAATACATTTTTACCGGACGATGGATTTCCGGGTCCTGTAGATTTGAAGCTGGCTGATGAGGATAAGACTGGCCTTCCCGGAGATATCCGTTTGCTCGCTATTGATACACAGTGGTGGCTACACGGTCATGAAAAACCATTCGGGGATACCGGTGAATATGATTTGCATGATGGGGGCGATTTTTTGACTGAATTTGATGACCTGCTTAAGAAACGCCGCAAGGATTTTTTAATCGTGGCGGGACATCATCCCCTGATTACGCACGACAATCACGGTGGATTTCTCCCACCTGATATTCATTGGAAGCCACCCGTTTTTGGGAGTCTGTATGCGCTTTACCGAAGAGTTTTCGGCCTTCCCCAGGATGTAAATCATCATAAATACCGTCAGCTATCTGAGCGGCTGCAGGAAATGATGATGCTGAATGATCACCTGATTTATACATCAGGTCATTCTCATAACCTGCAGTATCATGTGTTGCGTCATCCCCGAACCACTCAACACTTCTTAGTAAGTGGCGCAGGCTCTAAAGAAAGCTATGTTGCACCAGGAAGGGGAGCCGATTTCACGTATGCCGGAAAAGGGTTTATGGTGCTTAAGTTTTTTAAAGATGGAAGTATCTGGATGGAAGCCTGGGCCCCTGATGCAGAATCGGATAGGGGTAAAAAGCTAAGTGTACACCTGGTAAAACCCGCGACCCAGGAAGTGTTACCTCCACAAGAAGAACAGATTACATCAGAGATATCTTACCAGGATTCAACCTACCGAACGGCAGCCCGAAAAGATTACGATGAAAAAAGCTGGATTTTTGAAGCATTAGCCGGCTCCCACAACAGAAAGTATTGGTCTATCGAAACGGAATTTCCCGTTTTTGATATCTCCACACAAAAAGGAGGCTTGGTAGTAGACCGGTTGGGAGGTCGTGGTCAATCTCAGACTCTTCATTTAAAAGATAAAGAGGGAAATAAGTATGTATTGAGATCGGTGGATAAAGTTGCCGGAAAGGTATGGGACGAGCAGCTACGAAATACCATTGCTCTGGACCTGGTACAAGATCAGTTCTCTATCATTAATCCTTATGCAGCACTGGTGGTACCCGGACTTGCAAATGCTGCAGGTGTTTTTCATACAAACCCGGAGGTTTTTTATATCCCGCATGACCCGAGACTGGGCGTGTATACCGACTTGGTTGGAGGGCAGTTAGCGTTATTTGAAGAAAAACCAGATGGGGATATGAGGCATGTAGAAAGCGTAGGCCGGTCGAAAAAAGTACTGAGTCATCGTCAGATGATACGCGCTATTGAAGGAGATATTGATCATCGGGTTGTTCAGGAAGACTTTGCACGGGCACGGCTTTTCGACATGCTGATCTCGGATTGGGATCGCCATTTTGACCAGTGGAGATGGGCAAGTTTTGAACCGGAGGATAAGAAAGGAAAACTCTACCGCCCGATCCCGAGAGACCGGGATGTAGCACTAATGGTGATGAATGGCATCGGTCCCACCCTGGCTAAATGGGGACCATTTTATCAGTACCAGAATTACGATGAATCGTATGGAAATCTGAGAGGTATGAACGCAAACTCTATCGGATTAACCCGAAGGTTTACCAATACATTAACCCGGGACGAATGG
>JBCBST010000196.1:0-4274 GCA_039819115.1 Bacteroidota bacterium | reverse complement strand
TATGATTACGTGATGCTCCATACCGTATCGTTTTACCAGGTTAATCACTTTTTCTTCTATCCCACCCTCAACATCGTTGGTAACCGCCTCATGCTTTATCTCAATGTTTACAGAGATTTTTCCAGAGCAATACCTGAGCACTTCATCAAGTGTGGGTACAGGTTCACCGGCAAAATCAGCCGAGAACCAGGATCCGGCATCAACCGATTGTAATGTCTCCAAAGTGAATTGAGAAGTAAGCCCTGTGGTATCGGTGGTTCGATCCAGCTGATCTTCATGAATAGCCACAGGAACTCCATCCCCAGACAGCAAAACATCCAGCTCAATCATTTCTGCGTTCATATCGACCGCTATTCGAAATGCAGCCATTGTATTTTCCGGAGCATATGCACTGGCTCCGCGATGAGCTATTACTACAAAATGATCAGAGTTATCGTTGTATAACTCCGGTAAACCCGATGCCCTATTATTCGATGTTGTGCAGGATATGATGGTACAGCATACCAGGAGGAGAAAAGTGAATGGCAGATACCGCCAGGAAATAGCTATCATACAAAAAATGATAGCCATTTTATGTTAATGCAATATAAACGGAATAGAATCAGTTCTGATTCTCAATAACTCGTTTTATCGACTTATGTAATAATGCGTGATACCCACCCTTTTTGGGATACGCATTAAAAAAAACGGTTAATCCCGAGATAATACTCAGGCTTCCAAGTATGGTCATAACGGTTGCTAACCACATGGGCTTTATACTTTGGAGCAGTGAAAGCGCTACCACGCATGCACCAAAAAAAAGCTGTAGCAGTGAAGATGCTACATACAATCCATTCAACGAATGAATTCTTTCCATAAAATTGGAAATACTACTACGCGAACTGGGCGCGCGCTGATCTTTATATGTCAAGTCCTCTCTTAGATGAGAACTTTTCTCTTTTGGTTCCTCAAACATGTCCTTACTTTTTTAACTAACCCAACGAACTGCACAACAGATTATACTAAAAGCCCTCCTTTGGTTAAAATTATTTATGTCAATATCTTTAAAAATGTTCATTTACGGTAAAGTTCCCGTCGAGGAAGCTCTTTTACAAGAACCTCAACACATTGAAAAGATTTTTATCAGGAAGGGAATCCCGACTGACACTCATCATAACATCAAAGAGTTAGCTCAACAAAATCAGATAGTTATATCTTATGTTCCTGAGCAAAAACTGGTGCACCTTGTAGGAAGAGTAAAGAATCAGGGATTTGTTGCACTGCGAAGTTCGATCCGTTACTACAATTTTTTTCAATGGTTAGAAGGTGTGGAACTCGGTTCCGACGTCTCTATTGTCATTCTGGGCGGACTGGAAGATCCGCACAATGTTGGCGCTGTATTAAGATCAGCCGCAGCGTCTGGCATCTCAGCGGTCATTGTTCCCTCTTCCGGGCAAGCACCCATTAATGCTACCGTGGTTAAAACGTCAGCAGGTACAGCCGGTGCCATACCCATTATTCGAAGTCATAGCGCAGAACAAGCATTGAAAGATGCTGCCCTTGCCGGCTTCGAAATCTTTGCCTTGCACCAGAACGCTTCTGAGCCGCTGTTTGATCTTTCCTTTACCAAACCAGCAGCATTTTTTATTGGTAAAGAAGGATCAGGTATCGATCCCTCTTTATTAAAGATGTGCAATCGCCATATTAAAATACCGATGCAAAACAATGTAGAGTCCCTGAATGCATCGGTATCAACGGCTTTAATGTGTTATGAATGGCAACGTAAAACGGGGCAGTAAAACCACCCCGCACTTTGTTATGCCCGGTTAGCAACTACTTCAGATTCCGCAAAGAAATAGTTTGCTTCAATACGTCCATTCTCAACAGAATCGGAACCATGGATAATGTTTTCACCAACACTATCAGCAAAATCTTTTCTAATAGTGCCCTCAGCAGCTTCTGCCGGGTTGGTAGCTCCGATCAATGTTCTGAAATCGGCAATTGCGTTCTCTTTTTCAAGGATCATAGGTACGCAAGCTCCGCTACTCATAAACTCACAAAGCTCTCCGTAGAATGGGCGTTCTTTGTGCACGGCGTAAAAACCACCAGCTGTGCCCATAGTCAGTTGGGTCATTTTCATTGCAAGAATGGTGAATCCAGCCTCTTGAATGCGCTTCGTAACCTCACCGATTAGTCCCTTTCTAACGCAGTCGGGTTTCAGAATAGTCAATGTTCGTTCTATAGCCATTATGTATCTTAAGTTAAAAGTTTGTAACAGTTCAATATAGGTCTTCTCTTCCATCAGGAAGAAGCAAAGATACGGGTTGCGTCAACAACAATCGATGCAGACCAGACAAGAAAGTACCCCATATGTCTCAAGTTCTGTCGAGTTTTTTTGAATGGAAGCTGCAGGTAGCAAGTAGCCCAACCCAACTGTGGCCGCACTTGTCGGATACCAATAAGTTATTCAAGCATCTTCAACTCTCTCCGGCTGTTCAAACACCCGTTTCCCGTTCTCTACCTGATGGTTTTCTAGAGCTCGCTCACTCCAAGCTCAATTCGTATGTAAACTGGGAAGAGGAACCCTTCGCATGGGAGAAACCATACCGGTTCGGAGTAACGCGTAGATACAAAGCCGGGTTATTGCGCCATATCCGATTTACCGTCGATCTTAATCCAAACAAGAATGGTACACTAATCACTGTTCGGATTTGGTTTAGTTCTGCTTCCCGGTTCGCAAATTACATTCTCAATATTGTAGGTGAATCTTATCTCAAGCGCCGATTAACGGCGTATATTCGTTTACTGGATCAGGCCAGTAGCCGGGAGCTTTCTTTTTATGAGGTAGCTCCTTCTAAATGGTTGAAGCAAAAACCATTACCCAAAAAAGCAGAACCCATACGGGATGAGCTGATAAAAAGAACCAAACGTCACCGCATCGTTAACCGACTCTACGAGTTATTATCGAATGCTGAAGCTGAAGATTTAGGTGCCATCCATCCTTACCAGTTGGCCGAAACCTGGGGGGAGAAAAAATACGCTGTACTTAATGTTTTTTTGCACGCAGCTAAACTTGATCTGCTCGATTTTTACTGGTCGGTTACCTGCCCTACCTGTTCAGCACAAAAGATCTCTCAGCGTAAACTCGAAGAAGTACGACCTGTTCAGCATTGCGAAAACTGCGATGCGTCATTTGAACTGGATTTTAACCGGAATCTATCCCTTGTTTTCACCCCTAACCCTCTGATTCGAAAGTTACCGCAACGTCAGTATTGCTTCGGTGGGCCGTTTTCAAAACCTCATGTTTTTGCTCAGCAATACCTGGGAGTGGGAGAACAAGTGTATGTTAAGGTAAAGCTGGAGGAAGGAACCTATCTATTTAAGAGTTCAGAAACAGACGGGTTTCTGAAGCTTTATGTCCGAAAAGATTGCGAAGAAGATACATTCAACCTCATCCTTTCCGATGAACCCCTTGGGGAGGAATCCGTTACTATTTCCACCAAACCAAACCTGATTATTTCCAACCGCTCTTCGAGAAAGAGATTGTGTTATATAAAGAAGAGACACTGGGGAGAAGAAGCCATTATGGCCAGTGAAGTGACTTCTGCTTACGATTTCAGATCCTTGTTTGGAAAAGAAATTATTCGGGAAGGTGATAAGATGAAGGCTAATGGCCTGACGGTATTATTTACCGACCTAATGAATTCTACTGAGCTGTACCAAACCGAAGGCGACGAAACGGCTATCGGACATGTAATGAGTCATTTTAAAATCATTCAGCAGATTGTTGCTGAAGAACGGGGCGGAATCGTTAAAACCATTGGCGATTCTGTTATGGCCGTATTCCCCGAACCGGTTTCGTCACTCAAGGCTTTGAAACGCATTCAACAAATCTTTTCCAATTCCAGTGCTTTTGGAGACTCATTTAAACTTAAGGCAGGTATTCATTTTGGAAACTGCACGGTTGTCAACCTGAATAATCGTATTGACTATTTTGGCACAACCGTTAACATCGCTTCCCGTCTTGTTGATCTGGCAAAGGAAAAAGAAGTCATCGTTTCAGAAGCTGTATTTCGTCATCCAGACGTTCAACTATTCATCTCCAAAAACAGAGACACCCTGTTCCTCAAAGAAAGTCTTCGTGAGTTGAAGGGCTTTGAAGACAAGGAATTTAAAATTCAACAAATTCGTCTCGAACGTCCTCCTCTTCGGCTTGTTATTTAGGTTAAGTTTTTAGCCTTCAGTGCCTTACTTAACAAAAGGTATGCCATCTTTTTTTAGCCGTAAGATAGCAT
>JBCBST010000195.1:0-4283 GCA_039819115.1 Bacteroidota bacterium | reverse complement strand
AACTTTCGAACGATGGAACGTGATGAATTTGTGGAAGGTCTGGAGGAGTTAATGTCCGATCAGCAGCGACTATATGATACGATGTCGCGGGATTTACATGGACTTGGAACGGTACTCTCAGAGAAATTCAGGCTGCTGCGCATTGCCTATAATATATTTATGGTAGGCCTGGTGATGTCGGTGCTTAGTTTCATTGTGGTTTTTATTGCTGTTTCGAACAGCATTTAATCTCCCTCTTTGGCACTTGCAAAGGTCTCCGAAATACGAAGGTTCATCAGTCGTTTATAGTTTTTGTACTCATACTCGCTAACGGTAAATGAAGACCGAAACTCCCCGTCGAAACAGGTTACATCAATCTTACCGGGTTTTTTTCCTTCGGTTATGGTTACTTGAACAGGTCCAAGTGAATATGTTTCCAGTTCTCTCATAAAAGTAATGTTGAAGTCAGATGATATGAACCATGCTATCCACTTGAAAGTTTAACAATAGCAGAATTTCAAGTTTGGTAGCTTTCCAAAAACACAGGATATGAATAAGAAACTGATCTTTTTTGTTGTAATAGCCGGGTTTGTCGGCGTGTTCTTCTATACCGCGTTGACGAAAACAGCACCTATTGTCATCGAAAATGCACCGGAATGGAGAACCGTACCTGCTGCATTGGACGAAGCGGTACGTACCGAAAAATATATTCTGGTTGATGTATACGAGGTGGGTTGTAAGTACTGCCGGGCTATGGAACGGGAGGTTTATCCCGATTCAACCGTTCGCCAGGTTCTGGATGCCGGGTTTATTCCGGCTAAAATTGACGGGAATTCCCAGGAATTGATCACCATAAACGGCACCTCCCAAACGGCCCAGGAATTTGCCCAGGCAAAAGGTGCTTTTGCTTTTCCGACGACCATGATTATGGATTCCGAAGGCAATGTAATCAAGAAACGTACAGGGTACATGGGAGTAGACGAACTCCGCCAGTTTATGTATCTCGAAACATCTAATCTCTAATCAATGCGAAGTATGAAAACCCTTGTAATTGCACTCGTGTTTTGGGCATGTTCCAATCCCAATGAGCAACCTATTGTGGAAGTTACTTCCTCTGTGGAATATGAGGCCGAATTAGTAATTGGCGGGTTAGGAATAGCCTGGGCCTTTACCTGGTTGCCAAATGGTGATATGCTTATCACTGAACGGTCAGGAGATCTGCATCGCGCCCGTAACGGAGCATTGGTTGGTAATCCTATTGAAGGTTTGCCGGAAGTGGTTGAGTTGGGCCAAGGCGGATTATTGGATGTACAGCTTCACCCCGATTACGAGAACAATGGATGGATTTATATTACATATGCATCCTCTGAAGGACAGGGAAGTGGTGCTAACACCGCATTAATGCGGGCTCGGTTAAATGAGGCGGGAACGGGACTGGTGGATCAGGAAGTGCTGTACAAAGCTACGCCCAACACCACCAGAGGACAACACTTTGGAAGCCGTATTGTATTTGACAATGCAGGCTATGTGTATTTTTCAGTCGGCGACAGGGGTAACAGGGATACTTATCCTCAAAACCCCGACCTGGATGGAGGAAAGATTTATAGGTTACACGATGATGGACGCATACCGGACGATAATCCATTTGTAGACGACGACGGATTAGATGCGGTATATTCGTACGGGCACCGAAATCCTCAGGGTATGGCTAAGCATCCCGCAACCGGTGAAATCTGGGCTCATGAACACGGACCGAGAGGCGGTGACGAACTGAACAAAATCAGGCGGGGAGCCAATTATGGGTGGCCCATCATCAGCTACGGGATAAACTATAATGGAACAACCTTTGCCGAAGGAACGGCGCGTGCGGGCATGGAACAACCGGAGTTGTATTGGGTGCCATCTATTGCACCATCCGGAATGGTGTTCGTAAACAGCGATCGCTATCCTGGTTGGGAGGGAGATGTACTCATTGGTTCGCTGAAATTCTCCTACATCACTCGTGTGGATATGGATGGGGATACCATAGTCGGGCAGGAAAATCTGGTTTCAGGGATCGGACGGGTGCGTGATGTACGCCAGGGACCGGACGGGTATGTCTACTTCTCTGTTGACGGGCGAGGTATTTTCCGGTTGGTTGAAAAAACCAATTGATCAGTACCTGTAGATATGAGTTAATTCGGTGAGAATATCCCTGAAAAAAGAATCTTTTTTGAGGATGTTGAGCCATTTTAATTTTCGAATTCACCTAAAGCTGTCATCCTGATTCGTCCGTCGGCTGACGGACGGAGAAGGATATCACATCTTAAACCGGCTGATACCGTTATAGATTATGGAACACTCACCAGCAATACCGCAGGCAAAAAGAAAAGCTTGATTAAGCCTGTTTGTACCCGTTCTTTCTATCAAATGAGAAATGAGCAGTTCAGGAATCTTAGTTAGTGTTATTGTGGCACTTTTACCTTGATGCCCCGGTCTGCACCGGGGCAGGCGACGTGCCCAAAAGATCAAGAAAACCCTGCCTACCGGACAGGCAGGCCAAACTCCTCGTTTCAGGTTGCTACGTCGCCTTCGCTATAATACCAAACTGAAACTCGTCAAACAGTGAGTTTTCGCTTGGGCTTCAAGCTTTCTACTGAATGAGATTTTAGAAACCCCGTTTTCGGTACTCCTTAATAATAGGATGAAGGACAGATTCTATCCCGTTAATTCGTATTTCGTACATGGTGGATAAAAACTGACCCAGTTTACCCCCGGGGAACCCTTCCCTGGAAAACCACTCCAGGTAATGCAGGGGCAGATCGGTGATAAACCGGTCTTTGTACTTCCCGAAGGGCATACGGGCCTGTACCAACTGGATCAAAAAATGGTGTTCTGGTTTGGGTTTCGTATTTTCAGTCGACACTTTTAAAAAAGACGTTCATGCCTGTAGTTAAATTACTCTCTATTGCTCATGGTCGCAGTGGCGACAAAGGTAATGGCAGCAATGTTGGAATCATTGCACGCCACCCTGAAATTTATCCTTTTCTTGTTGAAAATCTCACTTCAGAACGGGTAAAAGAACACATGAAATATGTGTGTAAAGGAGAAGTTGAACGGTATGAACTGCCCAACATCGGAGCCCTGAATTTTATCCTGAATGAAAGTCTGGGTGGTGGTGGTACCGTATCGCTCAAGCTGGATGCTCAGGGTAAAACGCATGCTTCGCAAGTATTACGCATGGATATAGACGTTCCTCAGGATCTTCTAGATCTTGTACACGCCGGGGTTTGATTGCACCCATTCCCAGACCCTGAGCAGGCAGATGATGGTTTTTCCATCGTTGATCTGCCCGTTGTGCACCATTTCGATCGCTTCTTTGAAAGGTAACCGTTCTTTTATCACAAACTCGTCGTGATCGGTTTCTTGTTCAAGCTCCGTGAGATCCCACCCCGCATAGATATGGATCACCTCATCGGAATAGCCGATCGCCGGATAAAAATGCCCCACATACTCATAGCTGGATGTTACCGCTCCGGCTTCTTCCTTTAACTCCCTCAATGCCGTTTCGTCGGGCACTTCACCGGGATCAATTTTACCAGCCGGTACTTCCCAGAAAATTTGTTTAACCGGGTAGCGGTACTGGCGGATGAGGAGGATATCCCCATTCGCATATAAGGGAACCACGGCGCATGCTCCGGGATGCCTGATCCATTCGCGGGTGCTCATAGCCCCATCGGGTAACCGGGCTTCATCATAGTACACATGCAGTAGTTTACCCTTAAATACTTCGGTGCTGGAATGTAGGTTTTCGACTAATTCGGAGGTTCGGTTCATAGTGGCTTTAGGGGAAGAATGGTTTTACCTTTAAGGACAGAAAAAATCGGGTTTTTTTGAGTTCAGAGAATAGAACATACGGCAAGCATCTTAAAGTAACGGGACGAATTTTCACCCTGTCAAACTTCATTTCGTTCACACGGTTAGTCATCGCGGTTCCCATTATTGCTATCCATTATCAAAATGAGTTTCAGGCTAATATAACCATTGTAGTATTGGTGGTATACGCGGCATTATCTGATTACCTGGATGGCCTGGTTGCACGATTAACCAATACGGTTTCGGAAATGGGGAAAATTATCGACCCGGTAGCCGACAAGCTGGCCGCAACCGGCTTGTTCGCTTACACCGTATGGATTGGCTGGGTACCAGAATGGTTCCTTTTGTTTTCCATACTTCGGGATGGGTTGATTATGATGGGTTCGTACTATATCCGGCGCAAGTACGAGAAAGTAGCTATGTCGGTACTTAGCGGAAAACTATCGGTG
>JBCBST010000194.1:0-4375 GCA_039819115.1 Bacteroidota bacterium | reverse complement strand
CCGTATCTAAACTACATATTGAAATATGCTTATTTGATAAGCATCATCTTCTTGCTGGAAACAAAGTCTCCTGCTTCTATGCGGTAGATGTACATACCGGAGCTGAACTGAGCAGCGTCAAAAGTCACAGAATGCGCACCACTCTGGTACTGAACATTGTTCACCAGTGTAGCTACTTTTTGTCCCAATACGTTATACACCGTCAGATTAACCCGTGCGCTCGAAGGCAGCTCGAAGTTAATATTCGTTGTGGGGTTGAATGGGTTTGGATAGTTCTGTTCCAGTTTGAACGATCGTGGAGAGGTGAGGAACTCATCATTCTCGTTCGATACAATTACTTCGCTACCCACAAAGGCAGAGGCTCCAAGGTCGGATGGGGTAGCAAACCATCGTGGACCAAAGTTAGGCTTGTAGCTGTAATATAGCTGGTGAGCGGTGTTTTCCCAGCTTCTGGAACGACCATCATTTCGGTCATCAATGGCTGCAGGAGTAAATGGGAAATATTCCAGTTCGCTACCTGTAGGCAGATCCCAAAGGTTAGCACGGAACACACTGTTCTCATCTTCACTTGGAAGTTGAATTTCAGCAGTGGAGATAGCAGCAAGGATTCGATATCCGGTTACGTTTCCGCCTTCGTCTAGTTTTTCCTCAACACGGGGCAGGAAGGCTAAATCGGTATAGTTTTCCTGTCCCTCAAAAGTCATCCATATTCCGTCCAGGCTGTCTAGATCTTGATCACTTGGTGCAACAGGACGAAGATTAATCAGGTAATCGATTTCAGTGGTATCAATTTCACCTGCAAAATCATCAAGAGAAGTACGATTGGTGGTACCACCAACATATCCTACAGGGTAGTTACCGAAACGAACTTCGATCTGGTCACGCTTGTATGAATTCCACTCCAGACGCTCACTCTCAAGACCTTGATCAACGATTGGGTTGTAAAGAACCTCGTTATCGTTTACATCTGCGTAGATAAAGAAGAATACATCACCCTGGTCTTCGCCGTAGGCAAACTTAAAGGAAGCAGAAAATTCTTCGTCACTTTCCGGAATAGATGGGTGTGCATTGTTAGCTGCATTTACAAAGAATGGCATAGACTTATCCGTTGGGAACCGGTCTTCGATGCCTTCTTCATTTTCGAACAGATCGATCATATCTGCGGTCTGATCTGCAGTTAATTCATACACATAAGCGCCTTGAGGTCCAGCTGTGGTCACTGAGGTTGCCGTTCCACTAACATCGGTGTTTTCACCAAACACGTTGGTAGAGGTTACCGCATAGTAATAGGTATGCTCTGGATCGTTAGGATGTGGTGAGACAATAAGATGTTCTACCGAAGTCACATCAGCAGCTACAGTCTCCCAGAAGAATACAGAAGGGTCTGTTACATCGGTAATAGGACTTCCGCTAAAGTAGACCGTGTAAGAATCGATCTCGGGAGAGCCACTAAAAGAAATGGTATTTACACCATCCATGCTCGTTGCAGAAGCACTGGAAGCTGCGCTAGGCACGTCATCAATAATGTCATCACGCTGGCCAACATAAAGATCATCGAGGTAAATGTTACCACTTGCTCCGTTACCTTGATCCCAGAGGATACCGATACGTTGTACACGATCCCAGTTAAATTCCCGAACACGTGGGTCATTCACAGAATCAGGTTCTACGCGGCTTCCTGCATCATTGTCCCATGCTCCCCAATACTCCCACTGAGCAGCTAATCCACTAATAGACTCATCATCAATACCGCTTACCAAAGCAGCATGTGTTGCTGGTGGGAATGGAATGGCAACATCCGTCCATGTACGATTATGCATTTCTTCTGGAATATTCCAATAAGCACGGAATTCCAGATTGGTGTTTGGATCCACATCATAGAGAACAATTTTAGGATTGTCTGGCTCAGATGCATTGGAAGTGTCAGACCAAATTCGGAAATAAAGAGAATCGGTAGCACGAATCGAAGACAGATCGATGCTTTCTGGCCATTGGAAATGCTCTAATCCCCAGTTACCGCCTCTGAAGCTGATTACCGGTGAGTCGTTAATCTCCTCGTCATCTACCACGTCAATACCATTCACAGCAGGAATGCTGATATTGATGTTGTTCACGAAGAAGTTAAAGCCAGATGGCAATGCTTCTGCTTCAGGATTGTTTCCTCCATCGTCAGCTAATACGATGTATCCGTTTGGCTCAGCTGTTCCAACAACAGGGGTTGCACTTGCACCGCCTAACATAACCGTACCAGCTTCAAATGCTTTGCTGAAGATATTGAAATCTCTGTCTGAAGAGAGTACAACATCACCAGTGTTTGTCCAACCCTGGTCTGTTAATAACCAATCGGGTATCGTATCTCTGATTGTAAATCCGACATAAAGCGTTCTGGCTTCTGCGATATCAAAAGACAGATAGTTCGCTTCGGTATTATTTTTTTCGGAATTGGAAGTTTGGATAAAAGATGCCCCATAATAGCCATCGGGAACACGCTCTAAAGAATGTGTTCTATCAACATAGGGTGCAGCTCCTGGTACAAGAGTGGATTCTGTAAACGTAGTCCCCGTACTAACCGTAATATTAGTAAAGACTTGCGCGGTGGCATTTACAGAAAGAAATACTCCAAGTACCAACAAACTTAATTTGGTCGTAACCTTTTTCATATGTAGTACAACATTTGTTAAAATTAATGAAAGCGCTTCTTTCGAAGTGCTAGAATGTAACCGGAGGTCAAAATTAATGCAAACTCTAGAAAATTTTTTGCATAGATTTGCATTACCTCAAAATCACAGATTGGTAACACTCTCTTAATGCCCAACCGTATTAAAAAATGGGTTTTCCCACTCATAAGCGTGCTTGTACCATTTATTGTACTCCTCGCAGCTGAAGGCATTGCACGAATCGCACTCTCAGATTCTGCAAAACCTCCCCTTTTTAAACCCCTGGAACAAAAACCTGGTTATATAGCAATCAACCCGGATTATGGAAGCGATTTCTTTCAAAGCTTTAAACCGGCGGTAGCATTTCAACCGTTTCATGAAAATAAACCAGATCGAACGCTCCGCGGTTTCGTACTGGGCGGATCAAGTACGGCCGGTTTTCCTTATTCAGCTTATTATTCCTTTTCGTCCGCCATTCAACAAAATCTCACGAAAGCCCTTCCTGAACAGAACGTGGAGATTATCAACCTGGGAATGACCGCCATCAACTCGTTTACCATACGGGATATGGCCCCAGAGCTTATTGAACAGAACCCGGACTTTATCGTTCTCTATGCCGGACACAATGAATATTACGGAGCTTACGGTGTGGGTAGCTCACAGGGAGTTTTGGGTAGTTACGCCGTCAAACGCCTTTCTTTACTGGCTAACCATTCAGTATTAGTACGGTTTTTGCGCCAACTTTTTTCCTCACCTAAGCAAGAGGTATCTGAAACCAGCCGAACTATGATGGAAAGTGTAATCAATAACGCGCAGATCACGCTGGACTCAAAAACCTATACGGATGGTATCCATCAATTTGAACGTAACATCGGGCATCTCATTTCTGCATTTGAAGGTTCTGGTATTCCTGTATTTATGGGTACCCTTACCAGTAACCTGAAAGACCAGTCTCCTTTTGGGGAATCGGAATCAAGCCGAAAAAACTTCAAGGACGCAACGGATGCTTTTAATCGTAAAGAATACAAAGAAGCCTTTCAGCTTTTTAATGAAGCCAAAGAACGTGATCCCGTTCGCTTTCGGGCACCAGATGCTATCAATCAAACCATACGTTCTTTTGCGTATGATAACCTGATACTCGTTGACATGGATTCGTTATTCAGGGCCTTCTCTTTTCAAGGTATTCCCGGTGATTCTTTATTCGATGATCACCTGCATCCGAATGGAATGGGGCATAACCTGATGGGCAATCTGTTTTCTGAACGAATCATAGCGAAATTGAATCATTCGTATAACCCACCATTTCCCCGACTCCACATAAATCGCATGGAGCAATTAATTGCCGAGGGGAGTATTGTGGCACTTAAAAGCAGGCCTCCCTATTCAACATCAGGGAACAAAACCCAGGCATTAACTTCATTTAAGGAAAAACTGGATCAACAAGGCTACTCCGGACAGCTTGCTGGTCTGGTCCTGGAACAAAAAATCTTTTACAACAAAGCAACCCGACAAGCTCTGTCCCTGGCGTTAGCTGAAAAAGATACGGCCCAGGTGTTAGAACTCTATTATGCTTCGTTGCATTGGAATCCATTTAGTAATCAGCTACACAGTGAGGTTGCGGCTTTCTGCTCCGGGGCCTTATTATCTCATAGTTCACGTACAGAACAGGTACTGCTTAAGCTTGTTTCTTTGTCGGATAAACCCGTATATAAAGAGCT
>JBCBST010000193.1:0-4405 GCA_039819115.1 Bacteroidota bacterium | reverse complement strand
GCCGAAGCCTTAGCACAGCAGCTAAACGTGAGTCTGCGAGCATTACAGCGTCAGGCCCGCGATCGCGGTTTCACGATTAGTCAACTGTTGGAGAACGCTCGTCAAGCAAAGGCCCGAGTAATTCTTTTATTTTATCTTCAACAGGTATAGACATAGACTCCAAATTCAGAAACAAAAAAAGTGAGTGCCTCCTCGGCGCTCACTGCAATTCAAATATAGGCTTAATCGCTAAAACATTCAATTTCACAGGTTCCAAAACCTTTTTCTTACACGAAGTATCCCATTTTTTTTTACGTTCCGGTCTGCTCACCTCTCGTGTAAACTAACTTATCACCAATTAGGGATTATAATTATGATCAAATCTGTGTTAGGTGTACTTGTTTTTGTTGGTCTTCTTTCGACCAACACATCAGGTCAACAAGTTCCTCCAAGTACGACCTCTCAAATCGAAGCTTCTATCCAACAACGGGCAAAGCTCAGAAATACATCGGTATTCAAAACCTATCCTATCCGTAATGTGGGCCCGGTTATCATGAGCGGCCGTGTTACCGATATAGCCGTTCATCCGGAAAAAGCGCGGGTGTTTTATGTAGGCTATGCCTCAGGCGGATTATTCAAAACCACCAATAGTGGTGCAACTATGGAGCCCATTTTTGATCATCAGGATGTTCTTGGGATTGGGGATATCGCGCTTTCCCGAGCAAACCCCGATGTGATCTGGGTTGGAACCGGCGAAAATAACAGCAGTCGCTCCAGTTACGCAGGAGCCGGCGTTTTTAAAAGCACAGATGCCGGTGAAACGTGGGAATATGCGGGATTAAGAAATACCCAGCATATTGGTAGAATTGTCACCCACCCCACCGACGTGAACACCGCCTGGGTTGGCAGTATGGGCGCTTTGTATTCCAATAATGAAGAGCGAGGAATGTACAAAACCACGGATGGTGGCAAGACCTGGAACAAAACCCTCTTTGTAAATGATAGCACCGGGGTCATTGACCTGGTGATCCATCCCGAAAACCCGGAGGTGCTGTGGGTTTCTACCTGGGAGCGCGATCGTAAAGCCTGGAATTTTAAGGAAGGTGGTAACGGAAGTTCGATCTATAAATCTACCGATGGTGGGGAAACCTGGACCAAATCGGTACAGGGTTTTCCACAGGGCGATTATGTGGGACGTATCGGGTTAGATATCAGCCATTCCAATCCCAACGTGCTGTATGCCGTTGTGGATAATCAGTTTGAAACAAAAGAAGAACGAGATATTTCGGACGAACGCCTGACCGCCGGTTCTTTTGTGAAAATGAAAAAGAATGACTTCCTGAAACTGGACAATAAGGCGTTGAACCGCTACCTGAGATCTAACCAGTTCCCCAAAGAGTACACGGCTAAATCGGTTAAAATGGATGTGCAAAACGGGGCCTATGAGCCCAAAGCATTATCCGATTACCTGGGCGATGCCAATGCCGCCCTGTTTAACACCAATATAACCGGCCTGGAAATGTACCGGTCGGATAATGGGGGTAATTCATGGACTAAGGTAAATTCCTACGACCTGCCGCGCGTATTCAACACCTATGGATATTATTTCGGTGAGGTTCGGGTAGATCCCAATGATGAAGAGACGATCTACACCTTCGGAGTTCCCTTCCTGAAATCTACCGATGGCGGAAAAACCTGGGAGCCAAAAGCAGAGAACCAACCCGTTCATGTTGATCATCATGCTCTTTGGATTAACCCGGACGATTCGGAACACATCTTATTGGGAAATGACGGTGGATTGTATGAAAGCCATGATGGTGGAGAAAACTTCATTCATCATAACGTGGTACCTGTAGGTCAGTTTTATACGGTAGCCGTAGATATGGAAGAACCGTACAACATTTATGGAGGACTACAAGATAACGGCACCTTTTTTGGACCTTCAAACCGCCCCTCTACCCGATACAATCCGTGGGAACGGTTGTTTGGAGGAGATGGGATGCATGTAGCCCCCAGCCCCGATAATGTGAACACGGTGTATGTTGGGTTCCAATATGGGAATTACTTCCGCTTGGATCGCGATAAAGGCAACTCGGCACGTATTACCCCTAAACATAAAGTTGGAGAACCCCGATACCGGTATAACTGGAACACTCCGATCAACCTTAGTCACCATAATCCTGGGATCGTATATTTCGGGTCTCAGCGCTTAAACCGATCGTTTGACAAGGGAAATACCTGGACTCCTATCAGCCCGGATTTAACCCACGATTTACCTAATGGGGATGTGCCCTACTCCACCATCACCACCATTGCCGAGTCTCCACTTAACTTTCAAACCATTTGGGTTGGGACCGACGACGGTAAGGTTCAACTTACCACCGATGGGGGTGCCAACTGGGTGGACGTATCTAAAGGGTTGCCGGAATATCGTTGGGTAAGTGAAATTCATGCTTCTGCATACGATGAACAAACCGCCTTTGTGTCTTTGAATGGGTATCGTTTCGATGAATTTACTACCTACCTCTTCAAAACAACAAATGGAGGCAAATCCTGGACTTCCATTAAAGGAAACCTGCCCGATGAAGTAACTAATGTTATTTATCAGGACCCCGTATTGCCTGAAGTGCTGTATGCCGGACTTGATCATGGAACCTATATCAGTATGAACGGAGGTAAAGAATGGGAATATCTGAATGTGCTTCCTAACGTGGCCTCTTATGACATGTTGGTTCATCCCCGCGATATGGAATTGGTTATCGGAACGCATGGACGCAGTATTTGGGTGATGGATGTGAAACCGATTCATCAGGTGGCAAAACGAGCCAAAGAAGACATTACTGCGATCAAACCCGATGAGATTCGGTATTCAAACCGTTGGGGAAATAAGTTTTCCGAATACCGCGACCGGTTTATGCCCAGCGTTCCTCTTATGTATTACCTTGGC
Source organism: Bacteroidota bacterium (assembly GCA_039819115.1). Classification (GTDB taxonomy): domain Bacteria; phylum Bacteroidota; class Rhodothermia; order Balneolales; family Balneolaceae; genus JBCBST01. The sequence goes on along the minus strand of JBCBST010000193.1, from coordinate 1,479 downwards.
AGTGAAAGAGCAACTCAGAACGTAACTCTGGACGTGATGGACAGCGATGGTGAAACCGTTACTTCCGTTGAACTGGAAGGAACCCATGGATTTAACAAGCATGAATGGGATCTTGTTATTGGCGGAACCGAAGAAAAACCCGAGTTCCTCGGAAAAGGAACCTACACCCTCAAGTTTACCCGGGGTAAATCTTTTCACGAGGTGGAATTTGTTATCAAGTAAATATATCCGACTGTGCCTGGTAACGGGCCTGCTCGCTACCATCGGATGCCAGCAAAAAGCAGAGCAACCCAATACGAAACCCGATTCGCCCAAAGGCAGAGTCGTTGAGCCGGTTCAATCCCTTCAGTTTTTAAACACTGAAGGGGTTCCTGTTTCAACGCTGCAAATTGCGATCGTCGACGAACCCACCGAACGCAACCAGGGATTGATGGACGTGAATTCCATGCCGATGGATCATGGCATGTTATTCATATTTGAACGGGAAGAACCGCTGAGTTTCTGGATGGCCAATACTCCCCTTCCTCTAGATATCATGTATATAAACTCAGATAGTGTGATTGTGCGTATTTATTCCAATACCACTCCTTTTTCGGAGAAATCGCTCCCTTCGCAGGATCCCGCTATTTTCGTAGTCGAAACCAACGGTGGATACGCCACACAGTTTGACATCAGAGAAGGCATGCGCGTGCGGTTTTGATGCTGCGTTATGAGGGTGGGTAGACTGAATGCGACAACAACCCGGTTGCTAGAAAGTATATAATAATTTACCTTTTGGGGTGATTTTAAACCGAAGTGCATGAAGTGTTCCCAGCTTTATCGGATATTGACCCGGGACGGCTGGTATGTGGTATCTCAGAAGGGTTCGCATGTCAAAATGAGGCATCGCATAAAAAAGGCAACGATCATCTTTCCAAATCATGGTAGTCAGGAAATAGGTAAAGGTTTAGAAAAAAAGATTCTTAAGGATGCCGGAATAAAAAAATAGAGCTATGACTAAGAAGAAAACAATAACGGTAACGGTCGAAAAAACGAATACGGGCTTTTCAGCTTTCTCAGTGGATCACCCTGTTTTTACAACCGGAACAACTATTGCAGAGCTCATGAATAACACTTATGAGGCCATCGGATTATACTTTGAAAATGAGCCTATAACCGTACTCCCTGAAGACATTGCTTTTGAAATTGATTTTCAACAGTTCTTCAAATATTACAAAGTCATTAACGCAAAATTTCTTGCTGAAAAAATAGGAATGAATGAAACCCTATTATCTCAGTATGTACAAGGACACAAAAAACCATCGGCAAAACAGACCGAAAGAATTCTGAACGGAATCCATCAGATCGGTTTAGAATTATCCGGAATCAATTTGCTACAAACCGCATAGTTCAGGACACGATATTCCTGATTTCGTATCGATGTATCCGCTAAGAGCAGTACCCCTTCAAACAAACTGTCCCCAAGCACACAAAAGATCT
>JBCBST010000192.1:0-4472 GCA_039819115.1 Bacteroidota bacterium | reverse complement strand
TTGATGGATTTCATAATACATCAAATAGCGAACAGTTCTATATGCAGGGGTAACAAGTGATTTAATTCAGCGAGTGTATTCCCATAAACAAGGATGCGGTTCATCGTTTACCATGCACTACAAAGCTCACTATTTGATGTATTATGAAATCCATCAAACTATGTACGAGGCTATTCAACAGGAAAAACAGATTAAAAAGTGGAAACGACAATGGAAGTTAAATCTTATCAGGTCTGTAAACCCCGAATTCAGAGATTTGTGGGTGGACGTTCTTCCCAAAGGCAGATTTCATTTCTAATAAGCATGCAGCATAATTGGTTTAGTCACTCCTGCGGAGGCAGGAGTCTTAATCAAACTCAAAGCCTCTGAATCCTAAATAAGATTCCTGCCTGCGCAAGAATGACCGTACTATAGCAAGGAAATAAGCTATCGCCTAGAGCTTTCAGCTCAGGTCGAACTACCTAACGCCCCCGATACTCCTCGCCTCTGACGATCCATTCCGGTTCGCCTTCACCTTTCAAGTAGTAGTCAAAGTATTCTTTCATCCGGATGGCATAATCCAGTTTGTTCTCAAACTTTTGCAGGTGATGGGGTTCTCCATGGTATTGAAGGAATATCACGTCTTTGTCGTATCGCCGCATTGCCAGGTACATCTCAATACTTTGATACCAGGGCACCGCACCGTCGTCATCGCCATGCTGGATAAGCATTGGTGTGGTGATTTGATCGGCATAAAATACAGGTGAGTTTTCCACATATTTCAAAGGAGCTTCCACTAACGTCTCTCCAATCCGGCTTTGGGTCTTTTCGTACTGAAAGCTTCGTGCACGTCCCGATGCCCATCGTATTCCCCCATAAGCACTGGTCATATTACTTACCGGAGCGCCTGAAACAGCCGCATCGAAGATATCGGTTTGTGTGACAATGAATGCCGTTTGATACCCACTCCAGGAATGTCCGTGAAGCCCGAGTTTATCCGGATCGGCAATGCCAAGTTCAACCAGTTTTTGAACACCCGGCACCACACTTTTGGTAGCAGCAAATCCGGGCCGACCTATTTCGAATCGTACATCCGGAAGAAAAACCACATATCCATCGCTTACGTATTGTGCAAATACCGGCCTGTGATTGGTTTTCGGCTCGTTAAAATCATGCAGACGATTGGTATAAAACCGGTAGTAGTAGGTCATGATCGGATATCGTTTGTTGGGATCATAATCATTAGGTTTGATCACTATACCCTGCATGTAGGTTCCATCGGTACTTAACCAATCCACCAGTTCCGCTTTTCCCCAATTCCATTTCTCACTGAGGTTTTCGTGGAGATTGGTGTGCTTTTTATGACTTTTAAAGGTGTGGTCATCTGCAATCCACAGGTTTGGAAACTCGTCATACGCCTCTCGCTTGTATAGGATGGCATCAGAATCATCCGCCTTCCCAACAACCGTAAACTTTTTGTTTTCTTCGAGCAGGCGGTTCACGTTCCCATCGTTAAGTTTGGTGGAATAAAACCCGAAATTCTTATTCAGATCATGATACGAGGTAAGTAAAACTTCCTCGTTAGCCTGATAATTGGTTTTTGAAGGATCAAGGCGTTGGATCCGGAAGACCCGCTGTTCATCCCTTCCTTTCCCACCCGTGATATTCTCAGACTCCTGCCCTTTCGTGGAAAACTTCCAGATGTCAAACTTATCATAAATCAGGATACCGGCATCCTTCTCTATCCAGCCGGCCATCCCATATCCGGGAACCGCATAGGGGTAATCATGGTCCTCGTTATAAAACGGGGTAGCTATGCCTTCGGTGAGAGAGCGTGTTGCTCCTCCTTTTACCTGGTACATGTACCAATGCTTATCCGAATAATAAGCTGCAAATTCTCCACCTGGCGATAGCTGTACAAACGATCCGGAGTGCGTCAAAAACTCAGTTTTATCCCCAGTTTTCAGGTTTATCACATACCAGTCTCTGTACGTACCATCCCAGGTAAGCTCTTTCTGATACGGCAGATTGCTATATCCTAACACCACCGATTCATTATGCGCAATTGAGATATCCGGTACCGTTTTATCAGCCAACTGTACCCACTTTCCTTTCTTCCCGAGATGGTAAACCCCCATATAAAGATGATTTTTGCGACGGTTCCAGGTTTGTATTTCCTGTGTTTTGATCAAGGGATCGTCTCCATGCCAGATATCCAGTTCCCGGCCTTCCAGCATAGAATCAATATTGTAAATGTCTATTTCTTTTTCCGATTCCTCGTCTTTTTTAGAAGTTTCGAGGTCCACCATTTCGCGATCCATCACCCCAAAGAACAATCGTTTTCCATCATGAGTAAACCGAAGACGATTTCTGGAACGTAAGGCATAGGCTTCAGCAACCTCTCCTGACTCAACTAAGGTAGTCCGATTCTGTTTTTTGGAAGTCCATAAAACCAGATCGGCATCTTCTTCGGTGTACGTGGTATCATACCGTGATGCCGTAAAGGCCAGGTCCGATTTTTTAGGTTCCCAGGTCAGATTGGAATACCAACCCCATTCTTCATTCTGAACTACCATGGTTTCGTTGGAAGCCAGGTTCACCACGTATACCCCATTCTCAGAGTCGGACGTATCCACAACGGTATACGCCAGATAGTTCGACAAGCTGTCAAACTCAAAAGCAGACACAAAAGGAATGAATTGTTCATCTCCAGTCTCCAGTGAGCGAAGTACCAATTCAGTGCCTAGTTTTTTATTCTTTGATTTCAAATCTTTGACCGCCTTAGTCTGAAGGCGTTTCATAGCCAGCCATTCCCCGTTGTTTGAAAATGTGTATGCAGACACACTGTCAAACTGTTGAATGTTCCCCGTTTCAAGAGAAAGCAAACTCAAGCCTGCTTTTGGTGCCTTTTTCTTCTCTTTTAGCTTGACGTGCAAGGGCACTTCCCGTCTGGCGATCACCCATTTTTCGTTTGAGGATATCCGGGGATTCTTTCCTAAGTCCAGTTTGTATGTTTTATTTCCTTGTACGGATTGTGCAATGGCATATCCATCCCCCCTGTCGGGCCAAACGCTAAACACTAACCAATTACCCCGTGCAGACAGTGTAGGCGACCCCAGATCTTCGAATTTCATTACGTCTTCAAAGGTGAGTTTGTCCTGTGCATGGCTTACAAATGGACAAGCAGCTAACAAGGCTGCGCATAAAAGTATAAGACTATTCCGTTTCATTCCTTGAGGTATTGATTGAACGGGTTGAAGTAAACCAATTCCTCAACGGTTTAAAAGCCAAGTTTTGTAAATGCAGGATCGTGTATGCCTTTCAAGCTTCGTTCAGTATTCCCATTAACAAGCCGAAATCGGGCTGTATATATTAGAACCGGTACCCGATGCCTATTCCGTAAGAAAACGTATCAAAGGCATTCCGGCGGATATCATAAATAAGGTTTGGTGAAACGTCCACATGGTTTCCCAATTCAACTTCGTATTCCAGGCCCAACCGGAACAATTCATAGGTCTCGTGAGGTGCAATCTCAAAACCGGGACCTGCTACCACCACCCAATGGTTTTCGGGCATCCATAATGCATCCAACGTTACCACTAACGGGAATTCCCGCTCAACAAACTCACCCTCAACGGTTCTCACTTCGAAGGTTTCCAGTTCAATATCGTTATGAAAACCAATCCCCCAGTGCCGGTTTATCCAGTACTCCATGTCGATTCCGATCGTTGGCAGAATCAACACATCCGATCCCATCGGGGTATCGGTCGGAATATTTGTATGCAGAATGGATAATGCAGCCCTGAATTTCCGGTTGTGTTCGCCATCAAGGTGATGTTGGGCGAAGGCTGAAGATGATAGAGCGCAAAGGGTTAAGACGAGAAGCAGTGATATTTTTTTCATATCTGAAGGTATGGCTATTTACATTTTTTAACCATCACAAAATTCGCCCCGATCCCGAAGGCGAGTTCGGTGTCAGCCTCGGCGCCCTGGCGACGCGCGGCGAGCGTGGCATTCTCATCGTCAGCGTCGACGCGCTCCTGCGCATGGCCTCGAACCCATTCTTCCCCTACATGATCGAGCGGATCGACGAGACCATTCGCCCCTGAGCTCGCGGGCTGAGTGATGGCCCAGCGACCAAGCGACAGCTTGCGGGCTCAGGTGCCAGGCAGCATAAGCAAGAGATGTCCGCAGACTACCAGCTCACCTTCAAGCACCGACATCTGCTCGGGATCGAGGGACTCCAGCCGTACGAGATCAGCCATGTCCTCGACCTCGCCGACTCGTATGCCGAGCTGAACCGGCAGCCCACCAAACGGCGGGCACTGCTGGAGGGCCTGACGCAGATCAACCTCTTCTTCGAGGTCTCGACCCGAACCCTCACCTCGTTCGAGCTCGCCGGCAAGCGGCTCGGCGCGGATGTGGTCAACATGGCTGTCCTGGGCTCGTCGATCAAAAAGGGCGAGACCTTGATCGACACCGCGATGACGTTG
>JBCBST010000191.1:0-4743 GCA_039819115.1 Bacteroidota bacterium | reverse complement strand
CATATATTTGGATCTAAAAACAGGGCCGATTTCGAAGCCTTTTCCTATGCCTGGCATTCTATGATCACAAGTAATTTGGGTGAAGATGTTCAAAAAAGTGGTATGCTTCAATTAGCACAGGTGGCTCACATCGATGAGCAATTATCGGAATGGAAAGAAACCTCAACACCTCTTGCAGCATGGGTCTGGGGGCTGATGGGGACCAGCCTTGCTGCCTTGGGCATGTTTGCTCTTGTTATGATTAAAACCCGAAAAACGGGATTAAGGTAATGATCTTGTTTTTCGAATAAACCATTCGGAACCCAGCAAAACCAGCACAACGAAAAACCAAACCCAAGACTGAACAGGATACATGTAGGAAGAAACCTGTTCTGTCCCGGGTTCAAGGATTCCATCAGTTTCCAGTGTATTCCAAAATTCAGAGACCGCATTCCACACAAAGAAAGCTCCACGAGAGTTGGCTGCAAATTGACGCAATATATTGTCGTTTCGCATTGTGTTAGACAGTTCTTTGTTAGAGCGTGTAATGATGAATTCTCCGGTTTGCCGATCAAGCACTTCTCCTTCTTTTCGGGCAATGGCCTCAAACCCGATTGTTCCAACTCCGGGATTATCAAGTTCTATTTCAAACTCACCATTTCCCATGCGCTGCATTGGATAGGATTGGGTTTCATTATTCGTATCTGAAGTGAGAATGAATTCCACGCTTCCCCCTGTTTCAGGCTCTCCCGATTCGTTTTGAAGTACAGCTTTAATGTTGGGTCTCTCATTCACAGAGAATGCCTTTTTAGGCAAGGCTACTCTGAGTAGCCGGTCATCAGGTTCGTTGGAAGCCCAAACAACCATGTTATTAAAGAACTGAGTAAACCAGTTTCTTTCTTCATCACTTGGGCTTTGAGCCCATAGATACCACCCCCAAACGGCAATGTGCCCGCGTCTCTGGTTACCGGTTTGGGATATGGATACAGCCGGGCTGTTCGTGTTAAGTCCCTGAAAGTAAGTATTGATAAGTGTTGTACTGTTAACTGGTGCATTAACAGAGCGCGAAAAAAGGGTAGGGGTCTGGTAAAAATTGATCTCATCCAACTCCAGGATTGGATGATTGGATTCTTCGATTGGTAAAATCTGGTACGAGCTGATGTTGAGGTTTTGTTGGTTCAGTATCGAATAGTATGCATTCTGTGGATTTGGACGATGGAAAGGAAGCTCCAAAAACAGTGTCGGTGTGTCCACGTATTCGTTCAATTGTTCGGTCTGCGTCTCAGAAAGGGGTGATCCGTGTATGATAACCAAATCGAATACGCGCTTGGGCAACGTCTCAATAAACCGATTCCCGGCGATAGATGTCAGCGTAACCAAATCAATATTCTGATCTGTAGCCAGAATAGACCGTACTGCTTTTACATCCGGATGGATTTGATTAGCGATGTGCAACACCGACCATTGGGCGTTTAATACATCTACCACAAATAACTGGTTGTTGTTTTCAATCGTCCACTCACGTTCCAATGACTGAATTCGTACTTCGTAATTTTTTAGTCCTTCGTCCTCCAGAGGTAGCCTGAAATTAAGTGTGTACCGCTCTTGAGATTGAAAACGGAGTTGTTTCTCGTCTATCAGACGCTCTCCCTCATACATTCCTACAGAGACCGTTTGATTTTCAAATCCCGATTGCTGAATCTGAATCTGTACCGACTCTTCGGTATCAACGTAGGCGAGTGAAGGATGATCGATGTCGATGATAGAGATATCCTGTACGATAGCGGTGTCACCAAGGCCGATGACATACAGAGGAGCCATGGAAGATTCGAGATCAATGGCCGGATTTTTTCCAACGGTGCGTATTCCATCGGTAAACAAAATACCTGCTTCCACATCATTCTGTCGGTCAAGGAAATCCTGCACTACTTGGTCCAAATCGGTTTCTGCCGCCGTTGCTGTTACAGAATCCAGTCCTGATGAAGACAGCTGATCACCGAATTGCACTACAGACAAGTCCAGATTTTTACTTTCAGGGTTGATTTCAGTAAGAACGGAATTGTATGAGGTCAACCCGTTGTACTTGTTTTTCGATACGGCAATACTCTCCGAGTTATCAAGATAGATCACCACTTTAGGAAGAATACTTCGTTCTTTCTGGGTAAAGAAAAAAGGATTCAACAGTAGAGTAAGTACCACGAGCAATGCCAAGGCGCGTAAGCCAGTTAGCAGAAACCGGGTAGAAGAAGAAATACTGGCATAGTTTCGATAACTAAGCCACGCCAGCACCAGGCTGAAAAGTGCCACAAGAACAACCAATGCAAATGGAATACTGCTCTGGAAGCCCTGAAACTCCATGTTAGCCAGCGTGTTCTACAATGTTCTCAATTAACTTCACGGTAGTAAATCCTTCGGCCTCTGCAGCATAATTGTTAACAATGCGATGACGTAAAACAGGTACAGCAAGTGCTTTAATATCATCTTCCGATACGTTGTATCGTCCTTGAGAAAGGGCACGGGCCTTTCCTCCAAGAATGAGATACTGAGAAGCTCTCGGACCGGCACCCCAACTCATATATTGTTTTACAAATTCGGGCGCAAGGTCACTATTGGGGCGGGTCATGCCTACGAGTCGTACAGCATAATCCAGCACACTGTCGGGAACCGGAATCTCCCGTACCAATTGCTGATATCGTTTAATCTTTTCTGAATCAAGTAAGGGGATAACCTCCTCAGATTGACCGAATGTGGTTTGACTTACGATCTGTTTTTCTTCTTCAAACGAAGGATAGTCTACCCACACGTTAAACATAAACCGATCCAACTGGGCTTCAGGTAAAGGATAAGTACCTTCCTGTTCTATAGGATTTTGTGTAGCCAGGACAAAGAAGGGGGTATCCAGTGCATACGTGTCTCCCGCAGCGGTAACATGATATTCCTGCATACCCTCTAAGAGAGCAGCCTGGGTTTTGGGAGGGGTACGGTTGATCTCATCGGCGAGAACGATATTGGCAAAGAGAGGCCCCTTAATAAACTTGAAATCTTTGCCTCCGGTGTCTTTGTTTTCCTCGATCACTTCAGTGCCGGTGATGTCTCCGGGCATGAGGTCAGGAGTGAATTGAATACGACTAAAGCTTAGATTAAGTGCATTAGCTAATGTTCTGATGAGCAATGTTTTAGCTAATCCAGGAACACCAATTAGAACACAATGACCTTTTGAAAAAAGGCTGATCAACAACAGATCGATTATAGCTTCCTGGCCAACTACAATTTTATGAATTTCTTTTTTTAATAAGCCAAAATCGTTCTTGAATGCATTGGCTAGTGCAACGGGATCGTCAATCTGGTTAGGGGTAGCTGCCATTAATTGTTTTGTTCTGAAGGAATGGGAATTTTGTAGTCTATATAGATATCGTTTCTCAACTCACTCAACATTCGCTGAAGTTCCAGTTCCTGCTTTTGCTGAAGGGCTACTGCCTTAAGCCGGTCATAATCTTGCTCGAAATTGGCTACATGTTCAGGGATTTGCCGGTCAAGCCGTATTATTCGGTAGGCCTTTTCCGATAACCCATTGTTGGGAGCAAATGGTTTAGGGTCCGATATCTGGCCAATTTCATCCATAAGCAAAATGGTACGATACAAAGCGGGATCCAGACGGTTCAAGGGTATGAGCCGTTCGCCGGTTTGTGGATCAATCATTTTGCCGCCTGCATTCGCTGTTGATTGATCCTCGCTATTTCTTAGTGCCAGTTCCGAAAATTCCAGGCTGTTATCGTTTACGAGGCTGTCACGAATGACCATAAGCTTTTTGATGGCACTGGAATCATCGAGCTGTTCAGAATCGACCTTAATCAAAATATGCCGGGTTTCAATTTGATCGCCAATACGTTTAACCAGCTGTATGACATGAAAGCCGAACGAAGTTTCAACAACTTTAGAGATATCACCTGGTTTAAGAGCTGATGCCGCGGCCGAATATTCCGATACCAGATCGTTTAATGACATTAAGGGAAGTAAACCGCCTCTAGGTCCAGAGGGGCCCTGACTATGCCGTTTGGCAAGTTCTTCTATCGTTTTATTGTGAGTGACGATAGAATCGCGAAGTTGGTTTGCAAAATCATACGCGGCTTCTTTAGCATCATTGCGGGCCTGAGGTACCACCACAATCTGAGATACCGCCACCTGCTCGGGAATAGTGGGGAGAGAGTCTTTCGGAATAGATTCAAAGAAGTCTTTCACTTCAGGCCGGGTTATGGTGATCGATTGCCTCATAAGCTGAACAACCTGGGAAGTTACCATTTGCTCCCGGAACTGCTCTCTGAATTCGGCCCGAAGCTGAAGGATAGATTTACCGAATGCTCGTTCCAGGGCTTGTTCTCCACCCGCCTGAGCAGATAATTGTTGGATACGTTGATCCATCTGGCGGTTTACATCATCATCGGATATTTGGATGGAGTCAATTTTAGCTTTTTCAAGGAGAATGAAATTGTCGATCTGAGATTCCAGAAAACCATACCATAGATCTTCATTGAATTGAATAGGCTGGCCTGCCAATTGGGCTTGCCTCATATAATCGGCTACAGAAGCATCAATCTCAGACTTGAGGATGATGTTATTATTGACCTGAGCAACAATCTGATCAGCTGATTTTGGCTTTTCCTGGCCAAACAGCGTTACAGGTAGCTGTGTACACCAAACTGCACATAAAAATAAAAACGATAATTTCTACCTCTTCAGAATGCGATTATCGTTTTTATTTTTATG
>JBCBST010000190.1:0-4878 GCA_039819115.1 Bacteroidota bacterium | reverse complement strand
ATGACGTAACACTTTATCGCACTTCGGACATACCAGTTCGTCGCCAGACACGTAATCTTCTTCAGGGCCTACATGTGCACACACGAAATGATGAATCAGATCGGATGTATTCAAATCAGCTGACCCACAGTTTGGACAACATTCCCGATAGTGGAGATAACCCCCTTCGCATTTTACACAGGAATGAACTTTCTCATGCACTGTTCTTCTCAGAAATCCGTATTCGATCATTTTGTTTAGCACCGTAATCGCATTCATTTCATCCCCTTGTCGTATAGCCGAAAAGATAAATGCGTACGCATATCCCAAAGTGGCTTTTCGATATAATACAGGCTCTAAGGATATTTCTCTTGAGTACATAAATTGCAATGTAATCTGCATAAAAAAGCGATCGTAATCGATCTCATGCACCACATTTTGAAATTCTTTAACTCGATTCAGAATGCCTTTTACCTTCTGGTAAATCATAGATTTATTCACCGGGTCATATACATCATCAAACATAAACCGGATGTTGGTGAGTGACATCGAATCAGCATCGATGAGTACAGGTTTAAGAACGATCTCTTTAACAGAATGTGAGCGTACCCACTGAAGTATAGCTCTGGCTTCATCCTCTGTATCAGCATGGATCAGTAAACCATCGGAATTGAGCACATCCCGATTCGTCAACTCGGATGCCGTATGTACCTTTAGGAAGGTAAGATCATCAAGCGTAAGGCATACAGAGGTGGCTTTCTCTGGCTGTACTAAGCTTGATGTTGCTAAATTGGAATCTTCTATTAGTGGAGTATTGAGCTCATTAATACCGGGTGTACCCGAAAGATTTAATGGCCTTTTGTATTCATTCGAATCGGGGTTCCCCTCTCTCTTTTTGACTGACATTAAATGCGGCACCTCGCTACGAACTTCACCTTTTATATGATGTTCGAACCCAGAAAAGTCCTCAGGTTTAGGTTGATGTACCTCGCACAGTGTTGGGGATTGGCATGCCCCGGATTTCATTCTATGCTTTAGGATAGGAGACACGTCAAAAAACAGCGTATGTTTATGGATTATGTTCTCATATGATAGCGTTTTCTTTTTTTTGAATTCAGTATGTGATACAGCAAGAATGATAACGTCAAATGTACCTTCCGCTTTTTTGACCATGGTTACGCCAAATGTATTCCACACGTCAACACTTTTTGCATATGGGTCTTCCACGATAAGATGAGGAAAGTACTTGCTTAAGTGTGCCGTAAATTTACCTGCTTTTGAGTTCGTTATGCCCCCACTATTCTCCTCAGATGTAATCCCCTGTATCAATACGCTTATTTTATCAGATTTAACTTCCTTATTGGAAGAATCCTGCATTTTTTTGATCACGTGAGCTGTGATTCTTTTTGCGAGGTGAGAAATGGTAAATGATGAACTCAAAACTACTCCTTTTATAGACTACAACACTTAATTTTTTATCAACTATATTTCATTATTCATCTTTTTACTATTGATATAATATTTCATACAATTTTTTAAATACCGTGTGGAGCCGATTGTATAGGGTAACATCCGTAAGGGTATTGCTGAGATTAAAACACGGGGGGTAACGGTGGCAACACGGTCTTTTGAAGGATCTTCAATCCTCCTTCCAGCCCTTTTGCAACAAAAACAAAATTACCCGCTACGGTTGCAGACACATGATTCACGGAAGCCCCCGTTTCGTCCGCGAGGTCAAACGTGTATAGTATATCAAGCTCACCACTGCTGTTTTCCGGGATATGGGCAACCGATAATCCATCCGCTCCATTAGCCAGGTAGAGAAACTCCCCATCAGATGCCAACCCGTTAGAATTACCGAATGACAACATCCCGGGTGGGGAAACAAACTGTTCGGTAAGGATCGAATTATTATCAGCAGTGATATCGTATCCCTTTACTCCAAACTGTCCCATTGCAACAAATGCTATATTCGGGAAGGCTTCCGCAAAATGAATCATTGTTTTACCCATCAATGAATCAGCTCCCACTCCCTGATGGGTTATAGAACCAATATTCAAGGTTTTTGCATTACCAGACGCAGGAAATACCCGAAGCTCAGAATTATTCCCCGCGGCCAGACTAACAATATCCACCCCATTTGTAGCTACATATTTGGCATTCTCGTACTCCTGAGCATCGATCAGTTCGAGCGTAGAAGCATCAAACCTAAACGTCCCTCCATTCCTTTTCCCAGCAGTTACATATAAAAACCGATCGGAGTGTATCACACTGTTCGCTGATGCAGGAGTCTCAGTAGACCCTGAAAGAGACTCTGAAATGACTACATCTTCCACAGCGTTACTGAATGCTCCATTTCCGAGAAGATCAATTTGCCTTAAAACTGCTCCGTGTGTACGATCAGACAGGGATACCCAAAGTTTTTCTACACCGCCTGCTTCATCCACGGTGATTGAAATGACGTCAGCATCCAAAAACTCAATACGGCTGATTATTTGCGGATTAAGCAGGTCGGATACATCAAACACCTCTACAGCCCCCAAATGATCGCTCCCCCGTTTGTGATACGATACGTACACATTGGTCCCGACAATCTGAACCTGTGTAGCACTAAGCTTCTGTCCGGATACCGTAGGCGTTTCCACGTCGGCCAATAATACCCAGGGTTCGTTTTGCTCCTGCGCTGACCGCACCTTAGCGCTTGTATCCGGGTAAATGAGCTTAACGGGTTTATTTACCACGCTAATTCTCTTACTTAACTCTTCTGCGTTATTGATTATACGAATCGTTGGCGTTTCGTTTTCTATATCTTCATAAGAAGGTGAACAACCTACTGCCATGGTTAGAAACAGACTAACCAGGCAAATTGACCGGAACATATTCATGGCAACAATGATGTATTTATTTATGACTTAGTAAATAAATGAAATTATATCATCATGTTGAATTTATTTTCGACGAATTGAATTTTTTTCGATGAAAAACATATATAAATAGACGAACTACACTATTTAGAAAAACCGTTCTACACTGACCGTTACTGACATTTTATAAAACTGTTGCCACCCCTGTAGATTTTTTTCATCCAAAGGAAGGATATCCACGACTATACTACGTTCAGTAGGTTCATATTTTTTTTGGAATTCCGGAGGAAGCGCATAGGTAGCAACATAAAACTTATCAATAATCCCTTTTTGAATTGTTCCATCCGGGAATTCGATATCAACCACTCTGTTTTTTTCAATTTTTTCGATGACTTCCTGCTTGAAGAATGCCTGAATTTTAAGTTGTTCTGGCTGATGGATCGTCATTACATCGTTTGGTTTATAGCATACTTCGTTTTCCCGGACGTTGATTTTACCGATTATCCCATCCGAAGGAGCTACATAGAACCGCCGTATTCCAAAACTCCCCCCTCCTACAGAACGGCTACGATAAACCCCTCTCAGGTTTCTGAGGCGGTCAATATGACGTATGATATACCGGATTTCTTCCTGTACAAGAGACAGGTCATCTTCCGCTTTTAATACCATTTGTTCATGGGTTTCGTACGTGCGTTTTGTATAAGCAGCCAGGGCTACAAGTTCTCGTATCTTCTCGAGCTTTAACCGCGATTCGCGAACCCTGTTTTGCAGTATCCGCCTTTCTGCCCTTTTCTCTTCCAGTTTTCTTCTCAGCTGGAGTAGCTCCCGGTTTACACTTTCAACATTACTGGTGTTTATCGTGTATATGGTTGCATCGTCTTCAAAATTTTGATCCATATACTGAAAAAGCGTATCACCTGAGAATACGACCGCTCCCTCCTCCACGTCCAGTGCAAGTACACGAACATCATCTGTAAAATGAACCAGCAGCTTATCCATGGTAACCATACCATCTACCCGGACAAGAGCTATCTGCAGGTATAATTGATACAGGCCATATAGGGTCAACAGAATGATGAGAACAACAAAGAAAACGCGCTCCATGTTGATCTTCCTCTTTTTGGGAGGCTCTTTAAGGTGCCTTATCTCAGCCTTTCCCTTTTTGAAACTAAACGTTTTCATGCTACCTGCTCCATATCACTTAATAATTTCAAGTTCTTGTCGGATCCAGGCTTCCGGGTTATTAATTGCATAGGCCGTATTACCTCCCGGTTTTGATTCCACATACTCGAATCCTTTCTCAATGAAAACAGGCAGTCGTTTGGTGCTGATTAGTAACGGATGTTCCGTTTGGGCAAGCACAGGGTAAACACTTCCTTTTGCGAATGCTTCGAGTCTGAACCGGTTAAGCTTCGTCAGAGCTTCCTTATTGGCTTCAAACTCAATACGGAGACCTACACCTTTCCCTCCATGTTTCCGGATCACGTCTTCGAACGATCTCAGCGTATCGAAATCTAATTCCTGAATGGTTTTCACCGGAAGGATGACATAACCATGTATCCTGGTTTTGCTAAATGTGTTCAGCACCTGTTCAAAAGGCTGCGTTTTATCTTTTGTATGTATAAAAACGGTTGATATGCCCTTATGTTCAAGAAAATGGGCCTTAAACTCCGCGTTGTTCATAAACATATCCTTTGCCTGCACCACTACAGCGTGTTTTGAATAGGCGCTTCCTCCTACTCCGCCGGCAATAGGTGTGATCTCTCTGGCCGTTAAATATTCCGTAACATTATGTTCAGGAAGCAACAGATTGATCCTGAGCAGTATTTCAAACAGTTGCTGCTTCAGGTCCTGTGTCTCTTGTCTGAGAGCCAGCACGTCGTCATCGTTAAGTACCTGTACCTCCTCTTCAGGTATATAGTCAACACTGTTCCTCATTATCCGGTTAATTCTTAATCGTTCTTCTACCAATTCCAGCGCATGCGACAGATTCTGAATCTGCTTTTGCTTGTAGGCATACTCCTTATATAAACTG
>JBCBST010000189.1:0-4900 GCA_039819115.1 Bacteroidota bacterium | reverse complement strand
ATTACCCCTAAATTTGATCGTAGCTACGTTAACTTTATCTTTGGTACCTATACTTTGGGATTTTTAATACACTAAATGATTTTATCTGTCATCAAGTTAGCCGAAGAGGCTGGGAAAAAAATCCTCGAATTTTATGATGATGAAATCGAGGTAACATCAAAAAACGATGATTCACCACTGACAAAAGCTGATCTGGCTGCTCACCACCACATCGTGAATGGCCTGGGACACCTAACGCCAAATATTCCAATCATATCCGAAGAATCTGGGGTGCCCGTGTATGAAGAGCGTAAAAACTGGACCAAATTCTGGTTGGTAGATCCGTTAGATGGGACCAAAGAGTTTATAAAGAAAAATGGCGAATTCACCGTAAATATTGCCTTGATTGAAGATGGTATACCCGTTTTAGGAGTCGTACATGTACCAGTCCCACAAACTACCTACTATGCTGAAAAAGGTTCCGGAACATTTAAGAAGAGTAAAGAGGGTTCTGTTATTCAATTGGAAGCACCTGAGTTTAACAGGCCCGGGTCGGCTAGAATTGTTGTGAGCCGCTCTCATGGTGATCATACTACGAAAACGAAGCTTGATCGTATTGGAATTCAGGTAACAGAAGAAGTTCCTTCGGGTAGTTCGTTAAAATTTTGCCTGGTTGCAGAGGGGAAGGCCGATTTGTATCCCCGACTTGGTCCTACCATGGAATGGGATACCGCAGCGGCAGATGCCATTTACCGATATTCTGCAAAAGAAGGGGAAAAATATTCGCCTCTTGTTTATAACAAAGAACATCTGCTAAATCCCTATTTCATCATTGGGATTGACGAATATATAGACGCACAATCATTGTAAGTTATGACTGCACTACGATCACAATCTCATCTTAAAGAATTAGAAGATGAAGGTATCTACATCATGAGAGAAGTGGCTGCTCAATTTGAGCGGCCGGTATTGCTTTTTTCAGGGGGGAAGGATTCCATTGTTATGTTTCACCTCGCGTTGAAGGCATTTTATCCGGGAAAAGTCCCGTTTCCTTTGATGCATGTTGATACCGGGCACAATTTTTCTGAGACCATAGAATTTCGGGACCGATTGGTTGAAAAATACGGGGTAGATCTAATCATTGGAAGTGTTCAGGAATCTATTGATGAAGGCCGGGTTGAAGAAGAAACAGGACCAGATGCCAGCAGAAACGCATTACAAACGGTAACGCTCCTGGATACTCTTAAAAAGCATCAGGTTGACGCTGCTCTTGGTGGTGGTCGTCGTGATGAGGAAAAAGCCAGAGCAAAAGAACGTTTCTTTTCACACCGGGATATTTTTGGGCAATGGGATCCCAAAAACCAGCGCCCTGAACTCTGGAATCTGTACAATGGAAGGAAGAAACCAGGAGAAAACTTCCGCGTATTTCCGATCAGTAACTGGACGGAGATGGACGTTTGGCAATATATCGCTCAAGAAGAAATTGAAATTCCATCCATTTACTTCGCACACGAACGTCGTGTGTTTAACAGAAGAGGTGTTTGGCTGGCCGATACCGAATTCATCAACAAGATGGACGATGAAGAGGTGATTACAAAAGTAGTGCGCTTCCGAACCATTGGAGATGCTACCTGTACCGGTGCGGTTGTATCAGAGGCATCAAATATGGAAGATATTATTCAGGAAGTAGCGTCGGCTCGTGAAACAGAGCGTGGTACTCGACATGACGATAAACGCAGCGAAACCGCGATGGAAGATCGCAAAAAACAGGGCTATTTCTAGTGTCATTAATATACAGCACCAGGTTTCAAACATATTCGGCAGAATCTCTCAATCACAATTCTAAGATCGTACAATGAGTAATAGTAACACAGATAACGCCTACTTAAACATGGATATGTTGCGGTTTACGACCGCAGGTTCTGTAGACGATGGGAAAAGTACACTCATAGGACGGTTATTATATGATTCAAAGTCCATCTTTGAAGATCAGATGGAAGCTATCGAGAAAACGAGTAAGAGCAGTGGAGAAGAAGAAGTAAATCTGGCTTTACTAACCGATGGATTGAAGGCAGAACGGGAACAGAAGATTACGATTGATGTAGCCTACCGATATTTTGCCACACCCAAACGCAAATTCATTATAGCAGATACACCGGGGCATACTCAGTATACCCGAAACATGGTAACCGGAGCTTCTACAGCAGACCTGGCTATTATTCTGGTTGATGCTTCAAAGGGCATTCTGACCCAATCCCGCCGCCATGCTTTTATTTCATCGTTACTTCGCATACCCCATTTAGTCGTAGCCGTAAACAAGATGGATTTAGTGGACTACAATGAATCGGTGTTTGATGAAATAGTGAAGGACTTTGAAGAGTTTGCACGCAAACTGGATGTCAGTGATGTTACCTTTATTCCTATTTCTGCTCTGAAGGGTGATAACGTGGTGGATAAAAGTGAGAACATGTCCTGGTATAATGGGTCCACTCTTCTCCATCACTTGGAAACGGTAAAAGTAGACGCAGCAGATAATGTGCTCGATTTCAGATTCCCCGTACAGTACGTGATTCGGCCCGGAATGCACTTCCGTGGATTCTCAGGGCAGGTTGCATCCGGTCACGTTCGTCCTGGTGATGAAATCATGGCGTTGCCTTCAGGGATTTCGTCAAAAGTAAAAGAACTGGTGACAAGAGACGGGAATCTGGAAATAGCCAATCCACGCGATTCTGTAGCGATAACCCTCGAAGATGAAATTGATATCAGCAGGGGTGATATGATTGTTCGCAAAGATAATGTGCCAACGATCCGAAATGAGTTCGAAGCTTTTTTATGTTGGATGAATGAGAGAGAGCTGGATGTAACCAAGCAGTACATTCTTCAGCATACAAGCCGGCAGGTGCAAGTTTTTATTGAAGAAATCTACTATAGAATGAATGTAGATACGTTAAGCAGAGAAGATGCCCATGAATTAAAGCTTAACGAAATTGGGAGAGTTCGCCTTAAAACAAGTCAGTCATTGTTTTTTGATCCATATCAAATCAATCAAAAAACAGGTAGTTTTATCATTATCGATCCTACTACGAATGTGACGGTGGGTGCCGGCATGATTCGGGCCGGCTCTACTCGTTCTAAGAACGTAGACGTAGAAGAGGCCAAAGATTTAGTTTCCCCGAATGTGACTTGGGAGCCCTGGAATATTTCAAGACAAGAAAGAGAGCACAGAAATGGACACCGGGCTAAAGTACTATGGTTCACGGGAATTTCGGGTGCCGGCAAAAGTACAATTGCAAAAGTACTGGAGCAGAAACTTTGGGAACAAAAGAAGCAAACCATTTTGCTGGATGGTGACCAGGTTCGCCATGGACTTAACGGAGATTTAGGATTTAGTGCAAAAGATCGCAAAGAGAATATTCGTCGGGTAGGACACTTAGCGCGATTGTTCTTTGAGCACGGCAATATAGTGTTATGCACGTTTATATCTCCTTATGCTAATGATAGAGCGTTTGTCAGATCTTTGTTTGAGGAAGAGCCTGATTTTATTGAGGTACATATAACCTGTGATCCAAAAACCGCCCAAGAAAGGGATCCGAAGGGATTATATGCCCGGGCAGCCGCGGGTGAGATTACCGGTCTTACCGGTTATGATGCAGAATATGAAGCCCCTATGAGTGCAGAAATAACAATTAACACCGACAAAATGAGTGTAGAGAAAGCTGTTGCTGCAATTATGGAAATGATAGCATAACTATTCACTTTTAGTTACACAGAAACAAAGAAAACGCAGACATGAACAGAATTTTAGTAACCGGAGGAGCCGGGTTTATCGGTTCTGCCTTGGTTAGGCATCTGATAAATAATACAGATCATGCCGTATTTAATATTGATAAGTTAACCTATGCAGGTCATCTTGCTTCTTTGGCCGATGTAAGTGAAAACGAGAGATATAGTTTTTTAAGAGCTGATATCTGTGATGAGAAAACAGTTTCTGAGGCATTTGAAACATTTAAGCCGGATTGGGTTATGCATCTTGCGGCTGAATCTCATGTTGATCGTTCTATAGATGGAGCTTCTGACTTTATTCAGACAAATATAGTGGGGACTTATAAATTGTTAGAGGCGTCTCGTTCCTACTTAAATAAGCACTCTAACCCTGATTTCCGGTTTCTTCATATTTCAACCGATGAGGTTTTTGGCTCTCTGGGCGAAGAAGGAATGTTTTCGGAAACAACCGCATATGATCCTCGTTCTCCGTATTCCTCCAGTAAGGCTTCGTCTGATCACTTGGTTCGTGCGTGGTATCATACCTATGGATTACCCGTGCTTATAACGAATTGCTCGAACAACTATGGTCCGTATCAATACCCTGAAAAGCTCATACCAGTGGTATTGATGAAAGCACTAAGACAAGAGCCGATACCAGTGTATGGTAAAGGAGAAAATATAAGAGATTGGTTATTTGTTGATGATCATGTGAGAGCACTTGAGCAAGTGATTGAAAACGGCCGTTTGGGTGAAACATACACCGTAGGTGGACATAACGAAATAAAGAATATTGATCTGGTGCATCATATATGTACGATCCTTGATGAGATCCGTCCGAGATCAAATGGTCAGTTTTACAAGGAGCTTATAACATTTGTACAGGATCGCCCAGGCCATGATTTGAGATATGCTATTGATGCCTCAAACATTAAAAAGGAACTTGGTTGGGTGCCAGAGGAAACATTCGAGACGGGAATTAAAAAAACGATCTCCTGGTATCTCGAGAATGAACAATGGATTCAGGAAGTGACAGGCTCAGCATTTAAGTTTCCCAGGTTGGGCCTGGATTCATAAAACAATATACACCCGGTACAGGTGTGTATTGTAAGATCCTAGGTAAATAGAACGATCGTAAAATACAGTGGATGTAGTGATT
>JBCBST010000188.1:0-4950 GCA_039819115.1 Bacteroidota bacterium | reverse complement strand
TTTTTAACATCCATAAACCGACTCATTTTGGCATTTGCCGTTTTGTCTTTCAGATATTCGGGTACGTCCTGGATGCCTTCTTTTTTGATAAGTGACTGAGCTTTAAACACACCGAGTGTGCTGTTACTTTTGGGACAGGTTGCCAGGTATAAAGCCGCATGAGACAAGAAGTACATGCCTTCCGGCATCCCGCACTTCATAAAGGCTTCATGGCAGGAATTAATAATGGTGATCGCATTGGGCTCGGCCAGGCCAATGTCCTCGGATGCCAGGATGAACATGCGACGAAAAATAAAGTTCGGGTCCTCCCCGCCCTCCAACATCGCATTCATCCAGTATAATGCGGCATTGGGATCGGAACCCCGAACCGACTTAATGAATGCCGAAATGTAATGATAATGCTCATCGCCGGAACGATCATACCGAACCGTACGCCGTTGAATACTCTCTTTGGCAATGTCGAGGGTTATAGGAATAATGTGTTCATCAATGGCTTTTGTAGAACGGACTGCAACTTCCAGGGCATTCATCGCATTTCGAATATCTCCGCCTGCATACTCAGAAAAGTGTTCGAGCGCATCGGGTTCAATCTGAATCTGTTCCTTTCCCAAACCCCGCTCAGTATCATCAATGGCGCGCTGTAGCATGACCTGAACATCGTCTTTAACCAGTGGAAACAGCTCAAATAACTGGCAGCGGGAGAGCAGCGGGTTTACCAATGAATAAAACGGATTTTCGGTAGTAGCCCCTACCAGCGTAATAATACCCGACTCCAGATGAGGTAACAACGCGTCTTGCTGGGCTTTGTTCCATCGATGGATTTCATCCACAAAAAGAATGGTTTTACGCCCATTCAGTTTTCTCAGTTTTTCCGCTTTCTCAACCACTACCCGTAGTTCTTTAATCCCGTCCAGAACCGCATTTATTACTTCGAAAGCAGCATTAATCTCTCTTGATATGACCATAGCCAGCGTTGTTTTTCCGGAACTGGGTGGTCCAAATAAGATCAGTGATCCGATAACTCCGCTTTCAATCATCCTCCGCAACATCTTTCCTTCTCCGACCAGATGTTCTTGCCCCTGAAACTCATTGAGAGATCGTGGTCGCATTCGTGTGGCTAAGGGCTCGTAATCCTGATCCCGATTTGAGGTTGGATTAAAGGTAGACTGGGGTTCCTGAAAAAGGTCCATGGCACATGTGTTGTATATGTGCAAAGTAGGTGATTTAAAAGGGAAAGTCACTACATCATTTTCGAATCCGGATCACTCAGCGTGAAGCTTTATCAATTATTAAAGCTGAAAAGGTGAATTGTGAGGCTGGATTATTTATGTTGAGCCCACTTGATCAATTTTTCAGAAAATATCTACGGTTATGGACAGGGATAGAACAATCACAACACGTGTTCTGGTTTTTTCTTTTTGTATGCTGCTTTTGGGGTGTACACCACAACATAAGGACCAACCCTTTTTATTAGGGTCGGGTTATGGGGTGAATGATGCTTCGTTATTTGTACAAGACATCGAAAAAACGCGGACCTACTATGCGGATACCTTAGGATTTACCGTACGAAGCGCCACCCGAAAAGGAACATTTGATGGGACATTATCTGCATCCATTTCTTTTGGGGATATGACAGCGTTCGAACTTGTTTCTAAAGACGATTCCTTCGATGAAAACCGTATTTCTCCTTTTGTAAACTCGTATTTGGCATCGAATGAGGGTGTCCGTGCCTTTTCTTTATCCAGCTCATCGGTCGACTCTACGTCAGCATGGTTAAAATCAAAGGGGTATGACGTGGATTCTGTACGAACCTACCGTTCTTCTGCACCATCGGAAGGATGGTCCAGAGATGATGGGGCGCCCAACCGAAAAAGCCTTGATTTCGATGCGGACGCTCCACCTGCTCACCTCCCGCGATTCATCGAAAAAACGTCATTCGACTACCCAACGGTAAGCGACCAATGGAGATCGTACTACAGCTTCCGAAGAATGTCGAGCAATCACCCGAACGGCGTGGTGGGTATTTCTGCGATTCGGATAGCCGTTCAGGATGTCAAAAAGACGGGTCAGGAATTTCAAAACATGGGCTTTGAAGAAGTAGAGCGAAACGATAAGACAGCCATGTTCAAACTGGTCAGAAACCAGGAAGTACATTTAGTGGATGCAGGTACAGATGAAAACGTAAATGAATTTTTGGAGCAGCATGGAGAAGGGGTATTTGCCATCCGGTTTGAAGTAAGCGATCTCGATTCCACTTCCCGTTTTCTTGAACAATCTGGCGTAGACTATGAGATGAACGCTGCAAACAACCTCATTACCATTGCCCGTGATCATGCATTCGGAGTTCACCTGGAGTTTATTGAGGAACCTGAAGAGCAAAAGGCGATGGCTGAGATGCTGAGCCTGAGTGGAAAGCTGGATCGTAAGGCCATCGATCATGCCGCAAACCTGTATACTAAATATTGTACGCTCTGCCATGGAGACAACCGTGAAGGATATGCTGCGGATAACGCCCCTTCCCTCCGTTCCAAGTCACTTCTGGGCACCAGCAGAAGCAATAACTTTATGCGATACACCATCCAGTTTGGACGCGCAAATACCGCAATGGCAGGTTATATGGACTCTCAGGGAGGCCCGCTGGAATACATCGATATTGAGATCCTGTTGAAGTGGCTGTATGAAAAAGCAGAAGTGGATGAATCTATTCCAGTATCCCGGGAACCGGTGTATGGAGATATCGCTAACGGTGCAAACATTTACGCTCAGAACTGTGCCAGTTGCCACGGTGAAAAAGGGGAAGGCATATCTGCTCCGGCTTTAGGGAATCCAATGACACTGGCAACAGCAACCGATCACTTTCTGCGTTATGCCATTGCTGAGGGCCGGGATGGCACCCCGATGGTTGCCTTCAAGGATAGCCTGAGTGATAAAGAGATTGATGATGTGACGGCCTTTCTTCGCAGCAGAGCATCCGGTTGGGATGTACCAGAACCAAGTACGGCTGTAGTTCCTTCACCGGACGAGTATGTGATTAACCCGGATAGCGAAGGGCCGGTGTTTACCCTTAGAGAGGGTAAATTTGTGTCTGCAGAACAAGTAGACCAGGCTTTGAAAGAAAAAAAACGCATGATTATTCTCGACGCACGATCTGAAGTAGCGTGGCGTCAGATGCACATCCCTGGCTCAATCCCTGTGCCCTACTATGAAGAACCTGAAAACTTTGTGAACGATCTCCCCAATGATGACACTCAGATTGTCATCTATTGTGCATGCCCGCATGCAGCCTCTCTTCGGGTAATGAGTACGCTAAAACGGGAAGGCTATAAGAATCTATCTATTATTGATGAAGGGATTCTGGTGTGGGCGCAAATGGGATTTCCGGTTCGAAACGGTAAATAAACCAAGCTATACCACTTTGTTCTGATCCTATCCAAATTCGGAACACGTTATTTAAAAAATCACCGAATGATCGTTCGTTGAAGTAAACAATTCTGATAAGAAGATTCCTTCAGTGAATACCAGCTGGGTGGGAATATCAGTAAAAGTTAACCTAACTTGTCCGTCATCAGATTAAATAAGGGGGTATGACACCTGCTGTGAATGATTGAGAATGAGTACAAATACCGGATAAATAAAGTAATCGACTATATCGAGAAGAACATCGATCAAGACTTTTCTCTAACCGAGCTGGCTGCCATTGCCAATTTCTCAAAATTTCATTTCAGTAGAATCTTTCAGGGCGTAACCGGGGAAACACCGTTTCAACTCATTCTCAGGCTCAGACTGGAGAGATCGGCTTTTTTATTAAAACATAGCCGCGATTCCATCTCCCAAATCGCATATCAATGTGGATTTAAAAGCCTGCCGGTTTTCTCAAAGAACTTCACATCGTACTTCAATCAGACCGCTACCTCATTCAGAAAGCAAAAAAGCAATTTGAATAAAGCGAATAGCACGCTGGATAAAAACAGGAAGCCCCCATCTCTTTATGTTTGTGACGAAACAAAATCCATTAAGTGGAACGTGGACATCGAAACGAACGAAAGCATTGAAGTGAAAGAGCTCCCCGATATACCGGTGGTATATGTCAGGCATATTGGACCCTATGCCGGCAATGAAAAACTATTCGAAACCTTGTTTAACCGACTTTTTGCCTGGGCTGCACCAAGAGGATTATTAGAGCAGTCTTTTCAAACGGCAATCGTCTATCACGACGACGAAAGCACTGCAGACGTTAACAAACTACGTACCAGTATCTGTATCACCGCTCAAAGCGACACCCTGGTCGATGGAGATATAGGGAAAATGATACTGGAAAGCGGGAAGTATGTGATTGCCAGATTTAACGTAAAGGTTGAAGAATTCCAGCATGCCTGGAACTGGCTCTTCGGGCAGTGGTTTCCATCCAGTGGGTATCAACCTGACGATAAACCATGTTTTGAGCTCTATCCTGAGGAACCCAAAAATGACCTGTTTACAGTTGATATTTGTGTTCCGGTCAGGAAATCTACTCCGGTATAGAATCCCTTCGACCCCACATCTCGCTTTAGTACTGCGCTGTGATTCCAACGGTAAATGTAAAGAGTTTATTCCGGCTCTTCTATATAACCTGCCACGGATTGGTACGAGCTAAACAATGATAAACTGGTATTGAATGACTAGACAACAATTCTTGCAAACCCTCGGATTTCTGGGTGCTGGCCTGGCTTACCCTTCTCTTACCGCCGGGTCAGATGAACCTCTGAAATCATCCTTCTCAGGCAACGTTCTTATTGTAGGAGCTGGAGCGGCCGGACTGTATGCCGGGTACCTTCTGGAACGATATGGAATTGAATATACCATCCTTGAGGCAAGCCCTGTTTATGGCGGACGAATGAAAGTGAACCATTCGTTTGCTGATTTTCCAATCCCCCTTGGTGCAGAATGGGTTACTTCAGATCATCTGCAGTT
>JBCBST010000187.1:0-4950 GCA_039819115.1 Bacteroidota bacterium | reverse complement strand
TTTTGATCCATTTACAACCTCACCCAATAGCTTTGCAGGAACGACAGAAACCAGCAGAAGGGACTTTATTACGGGTATATACACCAGGGCCGATTCGACCAGTCCGGAACAGGCCGGTGTAGAAGTACTATTGAACAGAGATGAGTTTACCCGAAGCTGGACGGCCGATACCTTAAACTGGGACGTACGAACGAACGGCCTTAAGGCTTTTAAATGGTGGGATTTTGGGCCTCTTGCTCTTAAAACAGACGCATCTTTCATGTATCATCGAAGAGTATCCGGTTCTACGATATCCAAAAGTAACTGGTCGCTATCTTCAGCCACTACCCGGTTGGAGTACAAACCCGGTACAAACCGGCTGGTTTATGCAGAAGCACTTGGAACCTACCGCTCGGATGACGGAGCCGGGTATGATCTTGCCTTTGGTTTCCAGGAAAAAAGAAGTCGGTTACATCTGCAAGGGTCAGGTTCGTTGTTCAGCCGCATAGCCACGATCCAGGAGATGTACTGGGCGTCCGGTTCTTTGACGGGGAATAGTAATCTGGATAACGAGACCGGGTTCTCGCTACAGGGCAGTATGACGTATCGGGTAGGTTCATCCACCACAGTGGGGTTAGAAGGGCGATATCGATATTCTGATAACCAGGCCTTTATTACCCCGGATTCCACGTTCATCAACGGATCAGGATTTGGTACCAGTACAACCACAGCATTTGTGCAGTTCAACTCAAAACGATGGGAATTGGAAACCTCCCTGGTTTATGGAGCTTCCCAGTTTCCGGATTCCTTAACGCAGACCGACGCGCTCAATATACCGGGAGACCGATTGTGGATCAGGAACTCGGTATTCGTAAAGGGATATGTATTCAAGCGCGCCACCTATATCAAAACCGGCATACGTACACTTATATCCCCGCTCTCGTATTCCACCCGTTGGTATGATACCAACACGCATTATTGGCAAGCCAATAGTACACAACAACCCATCCCTTCCTTTATCCGTGTGGATGCTGAACTCTCTGCCCGTATCCGTTCCATCATGATTGTAACCCGATGGGAAAACATACTGGACGGAGTCGGGCAGGCCGGGTATTTTGAGACGGCAACTTTTCCTATGATGCCGAGGCGTTTTATTGTGGGAATTCGGGCACGATTCATAAATTAGACCTATGAATGTTAAATACGTCATAAAAGAAGGCATTGCCGGGATACAACGAACGAAGCTCGCTGCATCCACCTCCATTTTTTCACTCTTTATTGCGATCCTGCTACTGGGTATTCTGGCACGGGTATCGTTCAATTTGTACGATACGGCCATGAGTATCAAAGATCTGATTACGATCGAGGTCTTTTTGTTTGATGTGGATCAACGTTCACTCGTGGATTTAGAAAACCGGTTAAACGAGTTGGAACTGGTGGAAGAGGTGACCTATATCTCGAAAGATTCGGCATCCGTTATTGCTCAGCAGGAGATGGGGATTGGGGTCGAAGACCTGATCGCGCTAAACTTTTTACCGGCATCTTTTCAACTTAAGGTGAATAGCGATGCCGGGGCCGACCAGGTTGATCAGTTGGTCTCTTCCATCCGAAACTATCGCGGCGTTGACGAGATACGGTACAACGCTAATCTCATTCGGGTTATGGAATCGAATCTGAATGTGCTTACCCTGGGTGGTGGTGGATTAGGGCTGCTGATTTTACTGGCAGCAGTCATTCTGGTTTACAACACCATTCGTCTCACTATTTATGCAAAACGCGATCTCATCCGGGCAATGAAGCTGGTTGGAGCGACGAATGGTTTCATACGAAGCCCTTTTATTGTAGAAGGGGTACTGCAAGGCATTATAGCAGGCGTTGCTGCCGTTGGCTGTATCTTTATCCTGTTTGAATTCGTCGTCCCGCTTTACCTCCCCGATTTTGGTATCCTGGAGTGGCCATATGGCCGTTGGTACTATCTGGTGGGTGCGATGATGCTTCTGGCCCTGATGATGGGATGGTGGGGAAGCCGCTGGGCCGCCCGCAGATTTATCGAAGAGACCTATATCTCCTCTTAGTCCGCTCCAGCTTAGAAGCGCTATCTAAGCGCCCTCTTTAACCGGCTGTTTTTCAGCCCGTTTACGATGCTCACATACGGCAATATTCTCACAGGTACCATAGAAATGAAGGGAGTGAGAGGTGATATTCATGCCATGTACCTTTCCAATCATCTCCTGGATCTCCCCAACTCTTGGATCACAGAATTCGAGTACATAACCACATTCTTTGCAGATTACATGATCGTGTTGTTGATACGCGTACGAACGTTCGTAATAATTCTGGCTTTTTCCGAACTGTTGGCGCTGTACTAATCCGCATTCAACCAACAAATCCAGCGTGTTATACACAGTAGCTCTGGATACCCGGGTTTCCCCATCACTCATCTTAAAAAAGATATCATCGGCATCGAAATGGCCATCTGCCCGGTATATTTCTTCCAAAACCATAAACCGTTCCGGCGTTTGACGCTGGTTGCGTTCTTTCAGGAAAGAGCGAAAAATCTCTTTAACAAGCTGGATGGTTTCTTCATGTGCTGGATGGGCCATAACTTTGATCGAATTATTTTAACAAATATACTATTAAACTAATGCCAAATGAAGTATAGCCTGTTAGCTACGATTTGGTATATTTCTACGCTCTAGATTAAGAAATAATTAAGATATGCCTACCATAGTTCCGTTCGAGACCCTTACCGAGCTGTTTAAAAATTTGTCAAAGAAATACGCTGGTCAACAGAAATCCGCATTTCATTTTAAACCGAATCCCCAGTCGGGATATGAGCCCATTTATTGGGACCAGGTGACAGACGATGTTCAATCGGTTGCAGGGTTTTTGATGGATAAAGGAATCGAATATGGCGACCGGGTAGCCATTCTCAGCGAGAATCGGTACGAATGGGCCGTGGTCGATTTAGCCATTCAATTGGTAGGAGGGGTTAATGTTGGGTTATATACCACGCTACCGGCTAATCAGGTAGAGTTTATTATTAAGGATTCTGAATCGAAATTGTTCTTTGTCTCAACAGGTATACAAACCAAAAAAGCAGTTGAGATATTCGACAACTGCCCTGCGTTGGAGCATATCGTGGCATTTGATGTTCCCAAAGTGGAAAAATACCTCGAAATGGAGTCTATCTCCCTCTTTGAGGATGCGCTGGCTTCTGGCGCAAAACTCTATCCACAGCTGGAAGAGGAGATTAAACAACGCAGCCTGGAAGTTAAACCGGATGATCTGGCCACACTGATTTACACATCGGGAACAACCGGGAATCCTAAAGGAGCCATGCTTTCCCACCACAATATCGTAAGTAATGTTCAATCGGCTACCCGGCATATTTATTGGGATGAACACGATCGTCTGCTTTCATTTTTACCTCTGTGCCATTCGTTTGAGCGGATGGCCGGGTACTATGCTATCATTTCCTGTGGTGCCGAAATCTACTACGCCGAAAGTGTGGATACCGTATCCAAGAATATGCCGGAAGTGAAACCCACGGTGATGATCAGTGTGCCCCGCCTGTTTGAAAAGATTTATAACCTGATTGTAAAGAGTGTGGAAGAGGGGAGTGATACGAAGAAGAAAATCTTTCAGTGGGCTGTAGCCACAGGAAAGAAGTATGCCGATGGTCAGCGTGGGTTTGTGACGTTACAAAAGCGGATAGCGGATCGGTTGGTATTCGATAAACTACGCCAGCGTACTGGTGGACATGTGCGTATTTTCGTATCGGGCGGGGCTGCTCTCCCTCCCGATATCGCCGATTTTTTCCGATCGGCAGGTATGCCTATTCTCCAAGGTTATGGCCTCACCGAAACATCGCCGGTTATGGCCGCCAACCAGGTAGGTGAGGAAGTTACCGGTGTGGTAGGGAAAGTAATTCCCGGGGTTACCGTAGGTATTCAACACCTTGAAAATGGTGAGTTGCTGGCAGAAATTTCGGGTGAGGATTACCCAACCCAGCTCTCATCAGAAGCGGGTGAGATTTTGTGTAAGGGACCTAACGTAATGAAAGGGTATTGGAAAAATGAGGAAGCCACCAAAGAGATGATCGATAGTAACGGGTGGTTGCATACCGGTGACGTCGGAAAATTTGAAAACGGGTACCTTAAAATAACCGACCGTATAAAGCATATGATTGTGAATGCGGGAGGGAAAAACATCTATCCGGGCCCGATTGAGGATAAACTGAAAACAAGTAAGTGGATCGATCAGGCGGTGGTTATCGGAGAAGCTCAGAATTTCATGGCTGTGCTGATTGTTCCTGATTTTGAAGCCCTCCAAAAGCTCGCAAAAGATGAAAACCTGAAATATGAGGATATGGCCGGGTTATTAAACCTGGATCAGGTGAGCGACATCTACAAAAAGGAGCTTCGCACCTTTTCCAAAGAATTGGCCTCCCATGAAAAACTCAGAGATTTCAGGCTGCTGCCCAACGAGTTTACCGTCGAAACCGGAGAAATAACCCCTACGTTAAAGGTGAAGCGCAGAGTTATCGCTGAGAAGTATGCATCCCATATTTCGGATATCTTTAAAGACGACGCCGCTTAGAACCAACCGGCACCAAGAGCAGCACGGAATGGCCAGGGTATTCCAACCAGGATAAGAAGTAACCCGAATCCATAGAACAACGCAATTTTGCGGTGCTTCTGGATATCCACAGAAGATCGCTTAGCTGAACTGTATCCTATCGTAATTAAAGCAATGCCAAACAACATGGTTGAAAAGTGTTCTACCGTATAGAAACGGAGTACTATACTGTCCATGACTTCAGCCACAAACTGCACCTTAGGACTGATCATGTATAGCAAGATGCCCAGCAGTAATTGGATATGTGTGAAGATGAAGGCAAATAAGGCAACCTTTCGATCGGTGGCCGTGAATTCTTTTTTCCCCAACCATCCGCTAACCGCCCGAACC
>JBCBST010000186.1:0-5000 GCA_039819115.1 Bacteroidota bacterium | reverse complement strand
GGTAGCCGGCCTCCCATATTCAACTCTTCAAAATTATACAGAACCTGCATGTTTTTTTGTGATAATACATTATTGATATAGTCCTGCATTCGATCGGTAAAATCCCCAACAGTGTCATTTCGGGCATCAATCGACCAGACAATATCATCCAGACTGGTAACAATTTTGCGGCACTGATCTCCAATCTGACTTAGGGTTTTCTTGTATTGGTTATCCAAGTTGCTAGCCTGTAAAAAGTCTGATTGAAGGGCCACTTCGGTTAAACTGGCTCCAACATCGTCGTGCAGGTCACTTGCTATTCTTACACGCATACGCTCGATATCGATCATTTTCTTGATACGATAATTGTAATAAAACATGAACAATATGCCGGCAACGATGAGTATCAGAAGCATCACAAACCACCATTGCATCCAGTATGGCGCGTTAATACTAAAATCTACGGTGGCATATTCTCCACTCCACATGCCATTAGAATTCCGTGCATGCACTCTAAAGGTGTACTTACCAGGTGGCAAGGAAGGATACCGTACCAGGCGTTCGGATGTACGCTGCCATTCCAGATCAATATCATCCAGTTTGTACTCGTATAAGACCTGCTCCGGAGATGTAAAGCTTATCCCGGAAAATTGAATTTCGACCAGGTTTTGATCGTGGGATAGCTTGGGCGATTTCTTCAGAGAAATCGGTCTTCCTGAGGCGCGGAGTCCGGTAATTGAGACCTCCGGTGCAGCAAAACTGCCTTTATAGCGTGTTGGAAAAAAATGACTAAGCCCTTCAACCCCTCCAAACCAGAGATGACCTTCCCGATCTTCATATACCGCACCCAAGTTCATTTCATCGCCAACCAGTCCTTGCTCAGAAGTTATGAGTTGAAAAGCCTGTTCTCTTTCGGCTATGTTATCACTGTAGAACTGCTGAACGTTGAATCGTACTACCCCACTTTTGGTACCTATCCAGAATAAGCCATCGTTATCCTGTTCTATAAAATAACAGACCCGTTCTGGTAGTCCATCTTCCTCCGTAATACTTCTGAAGCGTCTTCCGTCAAACCAGGCAATACCCCCGAATGTAGAAATCCAGATTGCATTATTCTGATCTCTGATGATACCCATTACGCCATTGTTAGGCACTCCTTCTTCCATGGAATAATTGGTGATTTCTCCATCTTTTAATCGCGACACTCCTCCATATGTAGCTATCCAGATAGAACCATCTGCTGCCTCAACAATAGCCAATACGGTATTATCCGGAAGTCCGTTTGCTTCTTTCCATACCGATTTTATCTCAACGTTTTCGGTTATGTTGACTAACCCACTATCGTATGAGGCAACCCAAAAACTACCGTCGCTTGCCTCCATCACATCACGGATTCTTCGGAACGGAAACTGTTGTATGGGATAGGTTTGTATACGTTCATTCTCAATACGAGCCAACCCCCACTGCATTCCTATCCAAAGCCGGTCTTTTGAATCGTGAGTAATAGTAAACACGCGGTCATCGGGCAGTCCTTCGTCAATCCCCATGTGATGAGGTAGTCCATCTTTAAACTGAATGAGACCACCCCCAAACGTACCAACCCAAAACTCTCCTGTGCTGCTTTCGCTGAAGGTGGTAACCAGATTGTTCGGTAATCCCTGACTCACGGTATAGTTTCTGAAATAGGTACCTAAAATCTGGTTTACTCCTCCTCCGTATGTACCCATCCAGATATTACCTTCTTTATCAACTGTTGAGGAGTAAATGATGGTATTTGTAAGGCCTTCATCCGCCGTAAAACGCTCAAATACTGAACCATCAAAAGAGGAGACTCCGGCTTCTGTACCAATCCACAGAAGGGAGTCTTTCGACATGCTCAACGTACGTACTCTGGGACTGACTAATCCGTCTCTTACAGACCAGTTTGTAAATGTTTTGCCGTCAAAACGTGATACCCCATTCCGCGTACCTACCCAGATATGATTTCCAGGACCAATAAGCACATCTCTCAGACGGTTTTCAGGTAACCCATCGTTCATGGTATAGGTTTGGAGATTCCCGTTTTCCAATACCGTGAGTCCGTTTCTTGTAGCAAA
The DNA here is from genome assembly GCA_039819115.1 of Bacteroidota bacterium. GTDB lineage: Bacteria > Bacteroidota > Rhodothermia > Balneolales > Balneolaceae > JBCBST01. The sequence continues at coordinate 2,925 of JBCBST010000186.1, read as the reverse complement.
CCAAATCCCTCCCTTTGGATCTTCTGCCATTGCGCGCACCTGGTTGCTACGTAAACCCTGGGCTGTGGAGTACTGGATCAATCCTCCTGTTCGCTCTAGCTGCCACGCTCCACTACCGTCTGTACCAAACCAAAGCTCTCCATTTGAATCTTCCATAATGGAGATGACGATCTCCTGTTGCAGGGCCTCCAGTTCAGAAAACCGATACAACGAATCTTGCATCCAAACATTTACTCCTTGTTCAGTGCCTATCCATATTTTTCCTGTACGATCCTGGTAGAGAGATCTGACTCGGTTGCTATTTAAACCATGCTCTTCGAAATAATTCAGAAATTCGATTCCATCAAACCGGTTCAATCCATACCCGGTAGCCATCCATAAATAACCGTCCCGATCCTGGATAACATCATTCACAACAGACTCACTTAACCCACTCTCAATGGAATAAGCACGTATAGGATAGGTTTGACCTTGTAGTTGTACCACACAAACCGGGAATAACACAAAAAACAGCAGAATTGCTTTGAAACGTCTCATCATGAAAGAAACGGAAAAAGGTTGAAAATGGCATTCAGGTTGTACATATAATAGAGGATGCGCTCAGATTCTTTCAGGCTACAAACAAATCAACGGTCGTGATACGTATTAATCATCAGGTTGAACCCACTTCCGAAATTGAGCACCATCTGGCGAATACCGTACTAGGTAACCCGGGAAAATTACGTTACAGGCACGTACACATCAGGGAAAGGATCAGAAAAACATCGCACCTTCGTTTTGTTACCCTTCGTTTTCGTAAACAACTGATTGGTATAGTTGGTGTTATACATCGGACCGTACAAATAAACGGGCAACCCACTCCGGTTTCCTACATCCGATATTTATCACTAAGAACCCGGTTGGGTGGGAAGAATATGACCAGAAAACGACGGGTTGGTAACAAGAACACTTCTTCCTTGAGAGCAGATCACTTCACTCGTTTCCTCACAAGATCGTGTATCACAGCACGGTACAAAAGCCTCTGGACTAAGTTATGCCTACGTTGAACGCCAAAATCACGCATCTGTTAACCTCTCTCTACGAAATGGATTCCAGCCGATACGAACCATCAAAACTCTGATTTTCAGTCGGCTTTCTCCAACATATTCTCATCGTGCATCGGAGGTTTCAGGTTCAGAGATGGAATTGTTTTCACGAGTTGTTAGCAAGGCCTATCGCACTACGAATTTCTTTTTTATCTCTGAAGATTCCCAGGCCTGTCGATATGCATTAAGTGTAGATAGTACTTGGGTTTGCGGTATTCGGGTTATTCCAGCTGAATGGGAACTGGTAGAGTTACCCCGGCTTACGGGATGGGTTACAAAACGGATATTGAGTCATCTTCCTTATGTGAATCGATTGTTTAATCCCCAATCGTTCTCGTTTTTAGCTTGTGATGAATGTTGGGTTACTACGGGCTTTGAACATGCCTTTCCTGAGTTATTAGAACATGTGTGTGCGGTACACAAAAAACATGCCGCACTATCCTGGTTTGATGAGGATGCCCCTATTTATGCGCACATTCAAAAAAAATACCCGACCCGGATTACTCGAACTTATTACATGGCCCGTATCTGCAGACTTACTGGTACACACAGACTCATTAACCGAACAGGAAGTACAGAAACTAAAACTAAACACCGCTTATGTAAGCGCCGGGGATATGATTTAGGCTATTCTATTGGTAATTGTTTAATACTAATGACCAGTCCCAGGGAGTGTAGTCTATCTCAAACTCACCCAGGTCTTTTTCAAGGTAAAACGACAGTACTTCATGAACACCACCCCTATCTTCAAAATCCTCTTCGAACCATTCAAAAAGCTGAGATACCTCAACTTTCTTTTCTTCAACGTTCAGAATTGAGCTTGTCTTGATGTACAAAACAGTCGCTTGCTCTAACTGTTTATCCAGCTTCTCTACTTCATAAAACGCTATGGGTGGACAACTTGACGCACCACAGTTCAAGGCAAAATGGATGCGGGGATCTATTTGACGTACTTTCCATTTTGAGCTGCTATACTCCGTTTGGCCTCTTAACACACCATGCTCCACGTCATCAAGGCTAAGAGTATCTCCACCAATAACAATAAATGGTTCTTTAAAACTGGTTTCCGGGTTTATCACATTACGCTTAGCCAGATCCTGAAAAAAAGCGTTATATACATTCAGCCAAAACGTAATGCGTTCCTCATCTGTACTTAATAAGGAGTCTAATTCTTCAGAAGAGATATTGGCTATGCTCAGTTTTAAAGAATCGGTGGGTTTACCTCGCTTAACGGTTAATAAAAGCGCTCCTGAATCTTCCAATAACCGATTGTTGTTCACCGGGCTGTCTGATCCGGGATGTTCAGCATTACAAGCGGTTAGTGAGATAAGTAGTATGCCGAGTAATAATCCTCTCATAATACTACTTCAGAATAAATAAGCAGGCCTGTTGCAGCAAGTCTTCCTTTTCCTGAAGCGTTAACTCGAGCGGTAGTTGCGCAAGTCCAATGAGCCTTCTGATAATCTCGGTTCCAACAAATCCCCAAAACAGAGACTCGTCCAAGTCATCGATACCCGTAAATAAATCCAGAGACTTTTGAATGAGAGAAATGTGGGTCTGCGCCAGATACAAATGGGCTACAAACACAGCTAAGTCCCACTCTTTGGGACCCGGGAAGGAGAATTCAGGATCGATAACCCTTAAGCCATGGCGTTTGGTGATCATGATACTGCCCGGATAAAAATCACCGTGGCAGAGTGTTCCACCTTTACTCAAATAGATTTTACCAAGCTGGTTCACCTTTTCCTTGATCGAATTGTTATCCGTAATACTCTTTGCTCTTTTTTTAAGACCATGCTGTATATCGTCCAAGGGGAATAAATTGCTCGGGTCAAAAGGC
>JBCBST010000185.1:0-5053 GCA_039819115.1 Bacteroidota bacterium | reverse complement strand
CAGAGATTCAGGTACTGCTGGTCTTTTGCCTTAACTGTAACACAAACCCATTACCCACCAGGATAAGAATAGCCCCCAAAGCACCGGTTATGGTCCAGCGATAATCCTCGAAAAGAGTGGATAACATAAGTGCGATAATAGGAGAAACCAGTACCACATAACCACTACGACTGGCACCAATACGACCAATTAGGGTAAGGTAAGCCGTGAATGCAATAACAGATCCAAATACGGAGAGGAATGCCAACGACAGAATGTATCCTGTCGATTGTTCGAACGTAATTGGTTTTTGACTTATCAACGCGAAAGCCAGCATAGCCGCTGCACCATACAACATCCCGAGCGCATTTGATTGAATAACAGGTATGCCTGCTTTCTGATTTCGTGCAGACGTAATGTTGCCCAGAGAAGCCACGACCGCGCCTCCAAGAGCAAACAGTAACCCCACCACCTTTCCATCTGCGAGTGAAAAGGTGGACAGGTCCTGCCTGAACACCAACCCCATACCAACCAACCCAAGAACACCCCCGATCAGCACTTTGGGTTCGAATGCCGTTTTCAGAAAAATACGGCTGTTTATGATGTTCAAAATCACCAGTGTAGAAAACAGTAATCCTACTAATCCACTGGTTAATGTCAGTTCTGCGGTATACACAAGAGCATAATTTATTCCGAAGATCAATAACCCCTGAAGCAGAATAAAGCCATGCTCCTTACGATTAAACTGAAGCGAAAGCCCCTTCCATTTACTATATACCAGTAGCAAAAGACCGGCAAGAAAAAAACGATAGCTTACCGACACTACCGGGTCAACCTCCCCTACCTGGAATTTAATGGCTAACCAGGTAGAACCCCAGATTACGGCAGGAATAGAAAAAAGGATCAGATCTTTCATATCATAAAAATGAGCCCAAGAATACTACTTTTTTAATTGGAGCACGCTAAAAAAGAACGATGACTTCCACCCCATCGGGAAACAAAATCGGGTTCGATCTGCCATCCAACAGGTATTTCAACCAGAATTTTGTTTAATTCACACCTGGCGGATGAGTTGTGCTCAGATAAGCGTTTTATTTGTTCTGATGTATCGACTCATCCATGCTCTTTCACCTGTTTCACTTTATGAGTTAACTATGGGTCTCTTTTGGGATATTATTCAACAAGGCCAGATTGACGAGCAGAAAACAAAGGCCGCTTCACTCGAAGAACGTATCGAGCACCTCGAAAACGAGTTAAGAAATACGCAAGAATTGCTGAATAAAACCCTGCATGTATTGGAAGAACATGTAGGAAAAGACATTGATGGAGATGGCCGAACGGGGTAAAACCAATGCGTGCTTTTACCCTTACCTCCCTCTGCCTTCCGAAACAAGACAACACCTCTATACGCCCGGATGCGTACACTCATCAGGTAACATTCCGTTGTAGAAAAACCTCGTGTAAGGCGCGTATTTTTCTTTAAAAAAGCGCTTTTCTGAACTGAAAAAGCATGTATTTCTTCCTATGTTCCACCTATACCTTATAACTATCGGGAGCGGAGTATGTATGATTTAACCACCTTTATGGAATGGATTGAAGCCAACAGTCCAGGCCAACCAGAATATCATCAGGCTGTTCAGGAAGTGATGCATTACATCATTCCCTATGTAAATGACAATCCCAAGTACAAGAAGGCTGCAATTCTTGAGCGGATGTGCGAACCGGACCGAATTATCAGTTTCCGGGTTACCTGGATGGACGATAACAAGAAAGTGCATGTGAACCGGGCATGGAGGGTTCAGTTTAATAATGCAATCGGCCCATATAAAGGCGGATTACGATTTCACCCATCCGTAAACCAGGGTATTCTTAAATTCCTGGGATTTGAACAATGCTTCAAAAATGCCCTGACCACCCTTCCTATGGGAGGTGCAAAAGGAGGTTCTAACTTTGACCCCAAAGGGAAAAGCGATGAAGAAATTTTCCGGTTCTGCCAGAGTTTCATGGCTGAACTCCACCGTCACATTGGAGATAATAGGGATGTTCCTGCTGGTGATATCGGTGTTGGAGCCCGGGAAATAAGCTACCTGTTTGGTAACTACAAGAAAATGTACAACCGCTTTGTGGGCACCATCACAGGAAAAGGCATTAGTTTTGGGGGCTCTCTTATTCGAACCGAAGCCACCGGATACGGACTGGTCTATTTTGCTGAAAATATGCTAACCGAACAGCAACAAGGGCTGGAAGGTAAAACAACCGTGGTATCTGGTAGTGGAAATGTAGCCATTTATGCCACCGAAAAAGCGTTACGTAAAGGCGCTAAGGTTATCGCTCTATCCGATTCCAGCGGAAGCATTCATGACCCTGAAGGCATAAACGAAGAAAAACTCGCCTTCCTTAAAGATTTAAAAGAAGTACGACGCGGTCGTATAAAGGAATACGCCGATCATTTTGGCTGTACGTTTCTGGAAGGGCAAGCCCCTTGGGGTATTCCCTGTCAGCTCGCGTTACCCTGTGCCACCCAAAATGAGATTAACCTGAACGATGCACAGATTCTGGTCGAAAATGGAGTGGAACTGGTTGCCGAAGGAGCTAATATGCCCTGCACCAACGAGGCGGCCGAGTATTTCAGAAAAGCGAAGGTGCTGTATGCTCCGGGAAAAGCTTCAAATGCCGGAGGGGTAGCTGTTTCCGGACTCGAAATGTCCCAAAACCAGCTCAGGTTAAACTGGAGTGCCGAAGAAGTGGACGATCGACTCCATCACATTATGGGCGACATTCATACAAAATGTATTGAATATGGTAAAAACGGAGACGGAACCCTGGATTATGCCAGAGGTGCAAATGTAGCCGGATTCCTGAAGCTTGCCGATGCCATGCTTGCTTATGGCCCTATCTAAGCATTCGGGTATATCAGAAAAAAAGAAGGCCCCTTCATGGGGCTTTTGTTATATCAATGCCTTGATAAAATAGAACGCCATCGTAGCTGCTGCGGTAGCTTTCAGGGCTGTTCCGGTAAGGAAACCAACAAATGTTCCCCAGGAAGACTTAAGTGCTTTCTGTACGTCGGGCTTCTCAATCAATTCTCCTACAAAAGCACCCGCTAATGTTCCAAGAAAGAATCCCAGCGGTGGAAAGAAGAGCATGCCCAAAATCATACCAATCGTACTACCGGTAGCGCCATATGCCGAGCCACCGAATTTTTTAGAGGTATACAGGGGCAACAGATTTTCAAGCAAAATGATGGCCGCTATCACGACCCCCCAGGTAACCAGAAAAAAGGTTGAAAAGGGAGCTGCTTCGGTAAGCTGAAGCACCAGCAACCCCAGGTAACTAAACGGTAACCCCGGAAGAACCGGTAAAAAAGCACCGATAAGACCGATTATGATGAAAAGAATACCAAGTCCTATCCAAATAATGTCCATAGCGAAAGAGTAAGTTCAGTACCCTTAACGCGAGGACGAACTTTTGGTTTCAGGAGAATCGGGTATTCATAATTTCAGATTCATAGACTCGAACGAAGTATCAATGTATTGCTTCAGCGACATATTGGTCCATTTATCCTGAGACCCCTTCGCAATAAAATCAAGATCGTGTTTTGGGCCTTTATGCTGGCTGAACAGGATAAAACCAAGATGATTGATATCATGTCGAATCTCATCATACAACGTTTGATTGGGAATAGCCCGTTTGGGCTCTCCTGAGAGGTCTGCCAGGATATTAGCTGCCACGGTTTTTGCCATTAGCTCACTGGCCGATTTAGTCCGCGGAACTCCGCATGGTATCAGCGTTTCGTTATCCTGGTCTATGAAAACCGTACCGCCAGCGGCATACACCTGGTCAAATTCCTTATGTTGAAAATGCTCGTTCACATGAATCAGACCATGCCGATCTGCCAGGCGGCGTGTTGTTTTGATCGCATTTACGCCTGTAAACTGAGGAATGATCATAGTGAAGTCAGACAGAAACTTTCCACCACTCTCCATGCATACCATATGATCTCTTACTTCCCGAATCTCGGAGTTAATCTTCCAGTGTACATTGTAATGATCAAATAAATCGCAGCAGGCCGTTATCTCCTGCTCATGCCCTTCGATCCCAAAATGAGTAAGATGAGGCTCTGGGGTAACGAAATATATGGGGGCTTTATCCAACACATTTCGCTTTTTTAAATGATATAAAGCATTTAGCAAAAATTCATAGGCCACAAAAAAATAACCCGCCCATTGAGCTGCACCAATCACCATCGGACCTGGGTTTTCAAGAAAAGCTTTCCACGCTTTCTTTGTTTTCTCAGCATTTTCCCGATCACAAATAGACCAGGAGTTGATACCGGGTAATAACCCCTTTACGCTTGCATAATTTGGACGGATTCCGGTAGTGATTACCAGATAGTCGTACGGAATATCCTCAGTAGGGGTATGAACCAGCTGATCCTTGAGGTCAAAACCGTACACTTCGGTTTGGAGGAATGTTACGCCGCATTCGTTATATAAAGGCAGCACATTAAACGTGATATTGGAAGAGTCTCTGTATCCAAAAGGATACCATACCAGCGAGGGTAAAAACGTAAACTCTGGTTTTTTATCAATTACAATGAGTTCGTGTTTACCTTTCAGACTTTTAGCAAGCTCAAGTGCGGTGGTGTATCCTGCAAAACTGGAGCCCACGATAACGATTCGTTTTTTCATATCGCCCTCCTATTATTTGGTAAGTCCCTCTATCACCATACCTCTGAAATTTGAAGATTAGATGAAGAAGCCTGCATAATTCATAAACAATTCACACTTGTTATGTACGGTATGTAATCAACTAATTGAAAAAGGAGATGGCCATGACTGCTTCAGCTAAGAATAAAAAAACCATCGGGATATTGACGGGAGGTGGAGATGTACCGGGATTAAACCCTGCCATACGCGGGGTTACCATACGTGCACTACGAGAGGGATACCGGGTAGTAGGGTTCAGAAGAGGCTGGGCAGGATTGATTGACATTATCCGCGATAAAAAAGCAGATAACTCAAACTCCTATATAGAGCTAACCGAAGAAATCGTAAATAAAGCCGGACGGACA
>JBCBST010000184.1:0-5059 GCA_039819115.1 Bacteroidota bacterium | reverse complement strand
CATAGAATAGATTATTAATGTAGAATGTTATCACAAACGGATGTAAATGATTGCAAAAACTAACAGGAAGAATCTGCTGCCCTCAACGTGTGGCTAAAAAGAAAGTTACACGTAATGAATCGCTTTAATGAGGCCTTCCGAATCGGTTTCCGGAGCGTTGGGAATGGTCAACATCCCCTCCTTAACCGACAGCTTTGCATAATGCGCTAAAGCAAAGGCATCCACGATGTCGTCTTCAGCTACTTCATTCCGGCGAAATTCTTCCTTTATAATGCGAAAAAACTCTTCTGCCACCGTTTCCTGAGCCCGGATCAGCTCCAGACGATGCTTGATTCCCTTCTTCAGATTCTTTTTTTGGTAGATCATCCCTCCATTCAGCTGCTGAAACAACAGCTCCGGGTGACTTTCAAATACACGTTCCCGGTACCGGGCTTCTTTGCGAAGCAATTCGTCCAGCATTTTAATTTTCGGCGTGATGTTCCATGCCTGCAAGGAGAGCTTTTTCTCGGTGTAGTCAAAACTGATCACGTTAGCTTCCACATAAGTTGGAGCATCCAGTGCCGGGCGAATGGGTGGGGTGAACACGCTGCTGGCATATTCTTTACCCAATACTTTTCGAAGCTGAACATCGGCTTCCCGATGGTAGGTTTCTTCTTCCAGCCCGATGGGCATGTCAATGAGGATACGATCAAATGAATCGAGTGCTTCTTCCAACTGGTCGGGACTGGTTAATACCTCGTAATGCTCTTCGCCTTCGTCGAAGGTAACTAACAACCAGCCCGCCTTGCAGCCATCGATTCCTGCCGTTCTCATTATAACTGCTCCTTAATATGTCGTTTAATGGAAATGTGAAGTTCGTCCAGTTGCTTGTCTTCCACTACATCAGGAGCGTTATCCATCATGCTTTGTGCCCGCTGGTTTTTCGGGAATGCGATTACGTCCCTCAGGCTACCGGCTCCGGTCAATAACATGGCAATACGATCTACCCCCAGGGCAATACCCCCGTGTGGAGGAGCTCCATATTTAAAGGCATCCAGTAAAAACCCGAATTTTTCCTCGGCTTCATCTTCTTTAATGCCCAGTAAATCGAACATGGATTGCTGTAACTCCCGATCATGGATACGAATAGACCCACCACCAATTTCATTTCCGTTCAGCACCAGGTCATAGGCTCTGGCCTTCACCGCGGCAGGGTCGGTTTTCATCAGTGGGATATCTTCGTCCCGTGGAGAGGTAAACGGGTGATGCATGGCATGGTATCGCCGTGCTTCCTCATCCCATTCCACCAGCGGGAAATCGGTTACCCATAAAAAGTTAAACGCGTTGGTATCGATCAGATCAAAATCCTGCCCCATCATCAGTCGGAGCTGGCCCAGCTGGGTATATACCGATGGCTTCGGACCGGCAAGGATAAGCACTAAATCGCCGGTTTTGGCTTCGGCCTGTTCCACCATTCGGGCCACAATATCATCCGTCAGGAATTTACCCACGCTGCACAGCGGGCCGTCCTCCAACATTTTAATATAAATGAGACCTCCTGCGCCGGTCTCCTGCTTCACCCGATCGGTAAGTCGGTCAATGGCGCCACGTCCCATTTCTCCCTGTCCGGGAACCGTGATACCCACTACTCCCCCACCGTTTGCGACGGTACCGGAGAACACCTTGAATTCAGCATCTTTAACAATGTCGGAGAACTCTTTGAACTCCAGACCAAAACGGGTATCCGGCTTATCGGAGCCGTACGTGGTAATCGCCTGGTCATACGTCATCCGGGGAAACGGAGCGGAAACATCCACTCCCAGCGCATCCTTAAAGATCGACGCCATTAAGGCTTCATGTGTGGTGTATACCTCTTCCTCGTTCACAAAACTCATTTCCACATCAATCTGCGTGAACTCTGGCTGTCGATCCGCACGAAGATCCTCATCCCGGAAGCACTTCACAATCTGGAAATAGCGATCAAACCCGGACACCATCAGGAGCTGTTTGTAGGTTTGGGGGGATTGGGGAAGGGCAAAGAACCGTCCCGGGTTCACCCTGCTGGGTACCAGGTAATCACGGGCGCCCTCCGGAGTCGATTTCATCAATACGGGCGTTTCCACCTCGGCAAATTCCCGGGCATGATAAAAGGCGCGAATGGACTGGTACATCTTTGAACGCAGCATCAGGTTTTGCTGCATTTCGGGACGACGTAAATCCAGGTACCGGTAGCGCAACCGGGTTTCCTCGTTGGTAGGGATACCGTCCTTAATTTCGAACGGTGGCGTTTCGGCCCGGGAGTAGATCACGAGTTCAGTAGCCTCTATCTCAATTTCTCCGGTTGCCAGATTCGGGTTAATATTTTCTTCCCCACGGGGAATCACCTTTCCTTTGATGCCGACCACATACTCTGCCCGAAGCTGTTCGGCTTTTTGATGGAGTTCGGGATTCGTTTCCAAAAATTTGACCTGGGTAATACCATACCGGTCCCGTAAATCGATGAAGATTACACCGCCTAAGTCACGACGGGGTCCCACCCATCCGTTTAAAATAATTTCTTCGCCGATGTTAACGGCCTTAAGTGCACCGCAGGAGTGCGTTCGAGTAAGCGTCATTGGAAAGTAAAAGCTTGGATAAAACTACGTTCGATGTTTATGAACAACAGGTTCACAGGGAGAGGAAAGTACACATAAACCACAAGAAACGCTGTGGAATGTATGGGTAAAGCGATCCCTGTTTTTTTGTTTTTGGGATAAAACGCGATTCGGGAACATGAAGCCGAAATCAATGTTTTGAGAGACTATTCGAATCTGATTCTTTTTGCGTTCTCTTTTTTGAACACACCCATTCAAATCGTTAAGCGATGTCCCCGTTTGGTGGCTTTTATCATTTCATCTGGCATGTCTGCGTTTCGAGCTTTTTTCTCCCATCCGGCAACTATATCAATGATATTTCTGACCATCTTTTTTGCTTTTGGGGGTTTAATCCCGGCGTTTTTTCCTAAACTCAAAAGATCTTCAAGGTTGAACCGATCTCTTTTCCCATTAATACTCATCTGGTGACTATTCGTCCATACACCAGAAGGGTTCCAGGCAAAGGTTATATCGTAAGCTGGCGCGAGACTCCACCTTCCTTCTTTATCCATTAAAAAGGCAATGTTTTTAACGTGGTCATCCTGATTGCGAGCAATTACATTAAATACCGAACGCTTGAATTGCTGTTCCCGCTGCTGCATAGGCAGCTCCAGCTTCCGCATTATTTGAAAACACTGCTCATAACTATAACTGTTTGGCATTTTATAATTAAAATGGGCAAGCGCGGCCAGACTCTGCATGTGGACTTTCTCTCCTTTGTCGGTTCGATCAAAGCGCCTGGTCATGAAGTGACTTCGTCCACCCTCCTCATGCAATCGGCATTTCGACATCGTAATTCCAGCCTCTACCGCCATCTGATAGTAGGTATACTCGAGTTTCCCATACCCCTGAGGGTCAGAAATTCCATAATCACCACTTCCTTTGACCCCATCAAATTTAATGAGCCAGTGTTCAAAGCCAGCATCTTTCGGGATCTGCCCTGATTTGAATTGCCCGGTTTCCGGATTCCAGGAAATAATGGCTTTTGCTCTTGCTCCTCCTGCTGAGGTACCTACCCGTAGAATATCTTCAATGACCGCTTGATCATCCTGCCCTTCCAGGACCCCGCTAAGCTGCTGACGTTCATTCAGTACCTTGGCCGCCAGTTCCACTAAGTGCTCTATATCTACTTCTTTTTGGCGGTCTTTGTCCCCGTGCTTTGAGGGTTCGAACTCCAGGGCTCCCATTCCGCGGTTACCGATATAACATAATCGCTCGACCGGATTCATACTTTCCGGGCTCCGCCCTTGCCGGGCTAACCAGGCATTTATGACCGCATTTCCAAAATCGTCTGGCAAAGAATCAGCCAGCATTCCAGGCACTCCTTTAAATGCATCTTTCCCAAGTTGTGGAAATTCATAGGGGGCATCCCTGAGCGGCATATGAATCGGAGAGACCTGGATATTACTTTGAGCAAACTCAGAGGTATACTGAAACACTCCAATGTTTCGGTTATCAATCCAGCTAATGGCCCCGATGGCTTTACCCCACAACATAACCTCTGCATGAGTATCCATTACTCACCCCATTCCCACTTTTTGGGAGTTGTTTGCTGTTTTTTAGGGCGAGCCCGTTGCTTTGCTTTCCTTGTGGAACGCACCATATCCACCGGCCGAATGTGTGGATCAGGAAACAAGAGGCTTAAATTTTCCTGTATACCCAACCCCATCATTATACGCACCAGGGTATCCAAGGAAGTATTTTCTCCGTCTTCAAGCCGTTGCAGAGTGCGCAAAGAAATCCCTGCTTCATTCGCTAACTCCTGCTGGGTCATATTGCGAACCAAGCGGGTTTGTTCTATACGGCGCCCTAACTCTTTAATGATATGCTCCTGTGAAGCCACTTTAAAATCTATTTTACCTGCCATATTTGACGTATTAATTTAATAAATACCATTTAAAGTGCAATTAATTACACTTTAAATCAAATTTTAATAACAATCACTACATGCAATATATAGCATATTAAAGTCTTTTAACCCATTTATTGTGCAATATATTACATGTTAAACAAAGCTCAATAAACACCTGGGAATAAAAGCGGTGAACCAACCACACGGCATCATACTCAACAGGCAGATTGGGGGCTACTGTCAGGCTTTCTTCCTCTTCATAAAATGAAGCCATAGAAACAAGACCAGGATAAAACCACGTCCGGTATGTGTGAACCTGCTTCACGGGATTACTGAAGTACACATAAACCACGTGAAGCGCTGTAGAATGTATGTGTAAAGCAATACCTGTTTTTCTTTTGAAGAAAAGAACTTATGTGCGATCCATCGAAAATGATGGTTGTTCACAACTTTGAGACTCTGTATCTTTAATGCTCTTTCAGAATCATGCACCCGTAGCTCAACTGGATAGAGTACCTGACTACGAATCAGGCGGTTACAAGTTCGAATCTTGTCGGGTGTACGCTTACCAAAAGCCTGTTATAATCTCAGATTG
>JBCBST010000183.1:0-5081 GCA_039819115.1 Bacteroidota bacterium | reverse complement strand
GTGGTGTTGGCTTCTTTAGTTCTCATTCTATTCTTCCTTTAGACGTGGCTTGGGATATTTTTGGCGAAAGAAATGGCTTGTCCTCATTCTCAGAATTTCGCCAAAAATATCCCAAGCCACGTCTAAAGGAAGAATAGAATGAGAACTAAAGAAGCCAACACCACCAATGGCATTTAGTGGTGATTTTAGCTTAAACAAAAAAGGTGCTCCAGGATGAATCGCACTAAATCTTGTTTTTCCTCCGGGTTGCCAGAAGTTGATATCCTCATTATTTCTGCTGGAGAGAAATGAGAACCATTCGTTATCTGTAACACCTAAATAGTACTTCATCCTTTTCTAATTATACAACAAGAATAGCATACAAATTATAAGAATCAAGTACTTAACTATTATTTGGGATTTAGTAATGAGTGAAAAACAAAAAACCCCGACCAACGTAATGACCGGGGTTTTTAATCTCTGGTACGTAAAGAAAAAGGGAGCCTAAATCTCCTCTTCGTCGTCTTCGTTGACCACACGCGTTACGGCTGCTATGGCTCCGTCGGAATCGAGGCGCATGATGCGAACGCCCTGGGTATTTCTGCCCATGGTTCGTATTCCTTTACAGCTCATTCGGATCACTTTACCGCGTTCGGTAATGATCATGAGGTCGTCCTGGTCGGTCACCTCTTTCAGTCCGATAAGATCGCCGGTCTTTGGGGTAACTTTTAGGGTAATCACTCCTTTTCCGCCACGGGCCTGTTCCCGGTAATCATCAACCAGAGAACGTTTTCCGTAGCCATTTTCAGAAATAGCCAATACCGTGGCTTCGTGTGTATTCTTGATGACGACCATGTCGACGATTTCATCACCTGAACCCAACGTCATACCCCGTACACCGGATGTGTTTCTACCCATTTCCCGCACATCAGATTCGTGGAAGCGAATGGCCCGGCCATTACGGTTGGCTAAGATGATATTGCTGTCCCCATCCGTGAGGGAAGCGCCCAGCAGACTATCGCCCTCTTTGATATTGATGGAAATGATCCCATCACGACGGGGACGGCTATAGGCTTCCAGCGATGTTTTCTTAATCTGGCCTTCTTTGGTTGCCATAACGATGGAGTGTTTTTTCACATACTCTTCGTCAGTCAGGGTTTTAACCGGCACGAATGCCTTTATGGTATCGTCTTTGTCAATTTCAATCAGGTTAACAATAGCCCGGCCTCTGGACAGACGCCCGCCCTCTGGTATTTCGTAAACCTTTAACCAATAACATTGCCCTTTTTCGGTAAAGAACAGGATGTAATTGTGGTTGGTCGCCACAAATAAATGTTCTACATACTCATCGTCCCGGGTGGACGTACCTTTCATGCCTTTTCCACCTCTTCGCTGGCGCCGATACCCACTTACCGGCATGCGTTTGATGAACCCGTGATTGGAAATGGTTACCACCACATCCTCATCAGCAATCATGTCCTCTACACTGAAATCATCGGCAGAATACACAATTTGTGTACGACGCTCATCACCGTAGCGCTCTTTCAGGTCAATAAGCTCATCCTTAATAATCTGGGTTTGTTTTTCGCGATTCGAAAGGATTTCGCGATAACCGGCAATCTTATCGATGATTTCGTTGTACTCGGAATCTACCTTTTCGCGCTCGAGGCCGGTAAGCTTTTGCAGGCGCATTTCCAGAATGGCCTTGGCCTGAATGTCGGTCAGGGCGAACTTTTTGCGAAGCTCTACATTGGCAACCTGTGGATTTTTGGAAGCACGGATAGTGGCTATAACTTCATCCAGGTTATCGAGTGCAATTTTAAGTCCTTCCAGGATATGTGCTCGTGCTTCGGCCTGATCCAGGTCATACATCGTACGACGTATCACAATATCGATACGGTGCTCCACATAATGATGGATTAACTCCTTCAGGGCCATCACTTTAGGACGTCCTTTAACCAGTGCAAGGTTAATCACTCCGAACGTGGTTTGCATCTGGGTGTACTTGTACAGCTGGTTCAGTACCACGCCCGCATTAGCGGTTCGCTTCAATACGATAACCACCCGCATTCCTTCACGATCTGATTCATCACGAACTTCGGCGATTTCCGTGATTTTCTCTACGTTCACCAGTTCAGCAATCTTTTCGATGAGGGTGCTTTTGTTTACCTGGTACGGAATTTCGGTGATAACAATTTGCTCCCGGTTTCCGCGCAGTTCTTCGGTATTGGCACGTGCCCGGAGGGTAATTTTACCCCGACCGGTTTGATAGGCTTCTTTAACCCCTTCGTACCCATAAATGATACCGCCGGTAGGAAAATCAGGGGCGGTGATATGCTTCATGAGTTGGGCAGTCTCAATTTCCTCATCATCGATATAGGCCACAATGCCGTCTACAACTTCCGTGAGGTTATGAGGGGCCATGTTGGTCGCCATACCCACTGCGATACCAGAAGAACCATTAATCAGCAGGTTGGGGAGCATACTTGGAAGAACGGTAGGTTCTTCGAGAGTGTCATCAAAGTTCGGTTGGAAATCGACCGTTTCTTTATTGATGTCGGTCAGCATTTCTTCCGCAATGCGGTCCATCCGCACTTCCGTATATCGCATAGCGGCTGCGGAATCACCATCCACCGAACCGAAGTTGCCCTGGCCATCAACTAAAGGATAACGTAAGGAGAAATCCTGTACCATCCGTACGATGGTGTCATATACAGCCGTATCACCATGCGGGTGATACTTACCGAGTACTTCCCCGACAATACGAGCACTTTTCTTATAGCCTCGGTTATGAAGCATACCCAATTCGCTCATACCGTATAATGCCCGGCGGTGTACCGGTTTCAGGCCATCCCGTACATCGGGTAGGGCCCGCGACACAATTACCGACATCGAATAATCGATGTAGGACGATTGCATTTCGTCTTCTATGGTAATTGGAACAATCTTTTCTGCCATAATTTCTGGTGTAGGTTACAATCTAAAAAGGAGTGAACATTAAATATCGAGTGAGGCGTACTTGGCGTTACGCTCAATAAACTCGCGCCGGGGGATAACATCGTCACCCATCAAAGTGGAAAACATTTTATCGGCTCCGGCAGCACTTTCGATGGATACCTGTTGAAGGGTTCTGGTTTCCGGATCCATCGTGGTTTCCCAAAGCTGTTCCGGGTTCATTTCTCCCAATCCTTTGTATCGGGAAACATCGAACTTTCGTTTCCCTTTTCTCAGCTCTTTAATCAATTTATCACGGGTGTCGTCATCCCATGCGTACTGAATGTTTTTGCCCTGTGTAATTCGATACAGTGGCGGTGTGGCCACGTACATATGTCCGTGCTCAATAAGTGGACGCATGTACCGATAGAAAAAGGTGAGGAGCAACGTTCGGATATGTGAACCATCCACATCGGCATCGGTCATGATGATGATTTTGTGATACCGTAGTCGCTCAAGATCAAATTCTTCCTCTCCCTGACCTATACCTGTTCCCAGGGCTGTGATCATGGCCTGAATTTCTTTGTTTTCCAGGATTTTATTGATCTTGGCTTTTTCAACGTTCAGAATTTTCCCTCTCAGTGGAAGAATAGCCTGAAAACTTCGATTGCGGCCCATCTTTGCGGACCCTCCAGCTGAGTCACCCTCAACCAGGTATACTTCGCAATGCTCAGGATCTTTAATAGAGCAATCCGCAAGTTTACCGGGCAGGCCTCCACCACTCATCACGCTTTTACGCTGAACAAGCTGTCGGGCTTTACGAGCGGCTTCCCTTGCTTCTGCAGCAAGCACCACTTTCTCAATGACTTTCTTGGCCGTTTTGGGATTACGTTCCAAAAATTCGTTCAACTGATCATACACCACGACCTCAACCGCACTCTGTACTTCTGAGTTACCCAGCTTGGTTTTAGTCTGACCTTCAAATTGAGGTTCCGCCACTTTAACACTTAATACAGCGGTAAGTCCTTCCCGGAAATCTTCTCCGGATATGGAAACCTTGCTGTTCGATTTGATAAGTCCGCTCTTGTCTGCATAGTTTTTCAGGGAACGGGTAAGTGCCCTCCGGAAACCGGATACGTGTGTTCCTCCTTCTCGCGTGTTAATGTTGTTAACATACGAGTGTACATTTTCCGAAAAGGAGTTGTTGTACTGAATAGCAATTTCGACCGGGACATTTTCAATTTCACCCTCTATATATATAGGAGTATCCATCATACTTTGTCGTGCTTCGTCCAGGTAAGCCACAAAATCTTTAACCCCGCCTTCGTAGTGGTACGTTTCGCGGCCGAGTTCATCATCTTCTTCCCGTTCGTCCACCAGTTCAATGGTAACCAGGGGATTCAGGAACGCCAGCTCCCGCATGCGTTCGGCAATCAGGTCGAACTTAAACTCCACCGTTTGGGTAAAAATGGTATCGTCTGGCATAAACCGGATGATGGTACCTCTTTTATCGGTATCACCCACAACCTTAAGGGGTGTCTTCGTGATGCCACGTTCAAAGCCGATTTCATGAATTTTTCCTCCCCGGTGAATTTCTGCCTTGAACCAGGTAGCGAGTGCATTCACACAACTGACGCCCACACCGTGTAACCCGCCAGACACTTTATAGGTGTCCTTATCAAATTTACCCCCGGCATGCAGCTTGGTCAGTACCACTTCAACAGCTGGTATTCCCAGTTTGGGATGCTTATCAACCGGAATACCGCGCCCATTATCTTCAATACTCATAGAGCCATCTTTGCAAATCGTAACGGTAATGTAGTCGCAATGGCCCGCCAGGGCTTCATCGATTGAATTGTCTACTACTTCATTAATAAGGTGGTGTAACCCTCTCTGACCTACATCGCCGATGTACATAGCCGGACGTTTCCGTACAGCTTCAAGCCCTTCCAGCACTTGTATATTCGACGCTTTATAATCGGTTTTTTTGTTTTCTGCCATAAATCGGGGTGATGTCTACGTTAAATAGATGAGATAACGCAATAAAATACCGCATAGAAAGCTTATTTCAAAAAAAGACAGGGTTGATATTCAAAAAGCCAGAGGTAAGACGGTAGAAAAGAAATTTGAGCCCTATTTTACAATTTGGTAATGTGGAAAACTAACCG
>JBCBST010000182.1:0-5111 GCA_039819115.1 Bacteroidota bacterium | reverse complement strand
CCTTACTTAACAAAAGGTATGCTATCTTACGGCTAAAAAAAGATGGCAAAGAAAGATTTTGATCCCTCCATACTGGATACCCGGCAACCCATGACCTTGAAAAAGGACATTGCTCTTATTGCACATGATCATCGCAAGCTTGATTTACTGGACTGGGCGGAATTTAACCGGGATGTGCTTGCTCAGCATCGATTGTATGGCACGGGTACTACCGGTTCGCTGGCTGCCGAACGCTTAGATCTGCCGGTTAAGACCTTTAAAAGTGGTCCGCTGGGTGGCGATTTACAAATCGGATCAGCTATTATTGACAATGATATCGATATCATGATTTTCTTCTGGGATCCATTAAGCGCCCAACCCCATGATGTGGATGTTAAAGCTCTTTTAAGGATATGCATGGTGTACAATATCCCGCTGGCATGTAACCGTTCATCCGCCGATTTCCTGATCTCATCCAGTTTAATGGATGAACCTTACGAACGATTTCTGGTCGATTACAGTAAGCGCTTCAAAAAAGATATTCATGTTAAATAGACTGGCCTACGAGCAAAGTCCCTATTTACAACAGCACAAAAACAACCCTGTAGAATGGTACCCATGGGGCGACGAAGCTTTTGCAAAAGCACAGGAAGAGAATAAACCTGTTTTTTTATCCATTGGGTACGCTACCTGTCACTGGTGTCATGTTATGGCTCATGAAAGCTTTGAAGACGACAGCATTGCAGAGCTTATGAACGAAAGCTTCATCAACGTAAAAGTAGACCGAGAAGAACGCCCCGATATAGACAACACCTATATGACCGTATGCCAGATGATTACTGGTCATGGTGGGTGGCCGCTTACCATTATTATGACTCCCGGTAAAGAGCCTTTTTTTGCAGCAACCTATATACCCAAAGAAGCCCGATACAATCGCCTTGGACTAAGACAGCTTATTCCTGGTATCATCCGGATGTGGGATCACGAGCCAGAGCGGGTCCAAAAGGCCATAGACCAGATTAAAAAAGGATTCAATAAGTCCCTTGAGTTTGAGTCGGGCCTGTTTCCTGGTACCGAAGCGCTTGATTTTGCAGCCGAACAGTTCGTTCAACGCTACGATCCTGATTATGGAGGTTTTGGAAGCGCTCCAAAATTCCCAAGCCCGCATAACCTCACATTTTTAGCACAACAGAGCCAATTATCCGGAAAACAGGGGTATTCCGATATGGTGCTTGAAACCCTTAATCATATGAGATTAGGGGGTATTTGGGACCACGTGGGTTTTGGATTCCATCGATATTCTACCGATCAACAGTGGCTTCTCCCTCACTTTGAAAAGATGCTATACGATCAGGCCTTGCTCATGATGGCTTATACCTATGGATGGCAGATCAATCAACGCCCATTATTCAAGCAAACCGTGGAAGAAATTGCCCATTATGTTTCCCGTTGTCTCACCAATGCCTCGGGTGGTTTTTATTCAGCGGAAGATGCAGACTCGGAAGGTGAAGAGGGTAAGTTTTACGTGTGGGAGCAACCTGAACTTGACGCACTCCTTAACTCAGAAGACGCCGACTTTTTAACAACCACGTTTGGTGTTTTTCCGGAGGGAAATTTTGAGGATGAAGCCACCCGGCAACGAACCGGAGCCAACATTCTTCATTTAGAGCATCCATTGGTTGAAAAGGAAGAGGCTATCTTTTCCCGTATTCGCCACACCCTTTTCCAGGATCGTGAACAACGGGTTCACCCCCAGTTGGATGATAAAATCCTGACGGACTGGAATGCACTTATGATTGTAGCCCTCGCTCAGGCCGGAAGGGTATTCGATCATGATGTATTTACAAAACGTGCTCTAACCGCTCATGAATTTATCAGGAATCATCTCGTGGAGAACGATACACTGTACCATGTATTCCATACCTCCCGATCGGATATTGAAGGGTTTGCCGATGATTACGCGTTCTGGGTATGGGCTAATATTGAATTGTATCAAACCACATTTGAACCACGGTTTTTAGAGCAGGCTTTGTTTTGGAATCAACAGCTTATACACCGTTTTTGGGATACCGAACATCATGGATTTTTCTTTACAACAGAAGCTGATACTCCTTTGGGTAATCAGAAACAGATTTATGACGGAGCCATCCCCTCATCCAACTCGGTAGCCCTCAATAATTTGTTCAGGCTGAGTCGCTTAACAGGAAACTCGGTTTTCGAAGAGCTGTTAAACGAGACCGGGCAAACATTTTCGACCGATTTAATCCGATCCGGATCCAGCATAGCACACGGCTTGCAGAGTATACAAATGGTACACGCCCCGTTTCAGGAAATCGTGCTTGCGGTTACGGAACCCGGTCAGGCGGAATGGTTAAAACACACAGAGGCAGGTTTTCATCCCTTTGCCGTTTTCCACGTGAATACCGGTGATGAAGCTTTAATTAAGATGGCTCCATATCTGGAGCATCAGACCCCTATTGACGGCAAACCAACGCTTTATGTATGTAAGAACTTTGCCTGTGAACAACCTATAGTAGGCGAAGAAGCGATACGGAATGCCCTGAGGAGTCTTACCGCAGCTGCTGATGAATAAAACGGGGAGTATTAATTCCCCATCATCATTTTCATCATCAGATCTCCAAAACCATAAAGGTTAACACCCGATGGAATTTCAACCATAGCCTTAGCTACCGCTGATTTTTGCAGTTGGGTTACTTCCATCACTTTGTACGTTTTCCCTTTATCGTGAGCTTCTATCAGCATGGGGAAATTGCTTCCTGTAAACTCCTGTTGAAGTCCGTTAACAAGGCCATCCACATCCTCCGGAACACCTGTCCAACTTTCTGAGAGCATACCCCAGTTGATGTCCACACCATTGGTTAACCAGATGGAGAGATACCCTCCATCTTCATCCTCATTTTCTATGATCATTTCTGCACACTCTTTACCCATAATGGTTCGGGTATTATCGGTGTACCGGTAACCCGCATTCTCATCGTTCACCTGGGATTGCTTATTCCCTCCCATCATAGACGCCATTTCGAAAAAGCGTTCGATCTCGCTTTTTGTAATTTGAAGCGCTTCTTTTTCACCAGTCATCACCACAAAGTCTTTTTTGTCGTTACGAACGAGTAACCCTGAAGTACTTACACCACCTGTCAACGGCACTTCGTCATCTCCCTGAATCATAATGCGATCGGAAGTGACGTACATATTCACTTTATTGATCTCGGTTTTGCCATTATTCGTGCTGTATAAATCCATCACAATGTGGCCCTGGAATTGAGCGAAAGCGGAGGTCGTGAAGAGCAGTGATACCAGGCATACAAATGGGATAAATAGCTTTCTAATGTACATAGTCCAATAATTAGGTGAGAATACGACGGCTTTAACGCTGTCACTACGGTTAATGTTACGTGAGAATTACTTAAGCGTCAATCAGATCGGCTACGCCAACATTCACTTTTTTGATCCAGCCACCGCCAACCACATCGTTTCCTTCGTAGCAAACTACGGCTTGTCCGGGTGTAATGGCATCGCGCCCGGCCGGAAAGTGCACCTCAATTTCATCCTCTCCTTTTTGAGTGATGAAGCCTTCCGCACCATTATCATTGTACCGGATAGCGCCGGTTACCGGCATTCCCCCTTCCGGGATACGATCATACTTTACGAGATTGATCTCTTTGGCTCTGAGCGTGGTACTTACCAGGTCTTCTTTATCTCCAATCGTGATGGTATTGCTCGCAGGATCGATATGGGTCACATAAACGGGTTTACCCATCGGCAGATTAAGTCCCCTGCGCTGACCGATCGTATAAAAGGGATACCCTTCGTGCTCACCAACAATCTTTCCAAATTTGTCTACAAACTTCCCTCCTTTAACCTGCTCTTCCAAGCCGGGGACTTTGTCTTTAAGAAAACGGCGATAGTCATCATCCGGTACAAAGCAGATTTCGTAGGAATCAGGCTTGTTGGCTACGTTTAGCAACCCATGATCTTCAGCAATTTGACGAATTTCTGTTTTCTCAAATCCACCCAACGGAAAGATAGTACGTGCCAGGTGTTCCTGCTTTACCCCCCAAAGTGCATACGACTGGTCTTTGCGGGGATCGAGTCCGCGGGAAATCACATGCCGCCCGTTTTCTTCGCGAATCTGTGCATAATGACCCGTGGAAATAAAATCACACCCCAGGTTATCCGCTCGTTTGAGCAGGGCCGCCCACTTGATATGGGTGTTACATAACACACAAGGATTTGGAGTACGACCACTCACATAATCTTCCACAAAACGATCAATCACCCAACCGCCAAATTCATCCCGGATATCCACAATGAAATGCTTAAAGCCGTGATTTACCGCAATATGACGAGCATCATTCATACTCTCAACCGTACAACATCCGGTTTCCTTGCCGGTACTTCCCCCACTCCGGTGATAGTCCCAGGTCTTCATCGTAATTCCGATCACTTCGTAACCCTGCTCACGAAGCATCACGGCGGCCACGGAGGAATCGACCCCACCGCTCATTGCGACTAATACTCTGCCTTTTGTACTCATGATTTAATCGGACTTCTCTTTTGGTGCTTTAATGAATTCATGCGTAAAGCGATCTAATTTACGGCTTTTTTGGGATATGAAGAGATAGATTTGATTGATATAGGATGATGCTTCCATTGATATGTGTTCCTGGCGTGTGATTATGTTGTATCCAAAAGCAAAATGCGATAGCATGTTTAACTACGCTGTTTGAGTAATTGTCCACCAATAGAATTCAACGTCCTGCTGTATAGTGGGTTATGCGCTATAGATTAACTGAAATTGTTCGGAGTAGTATTGAAATAATATTAAACGCCATAAGTTATACAAATGCGCCAAATATTAAGTAAAACTAATTCTCGCGGTGATGGAAAAAATACCAAATGTAAGCTATCAAGAAGCTTTAAAAATGTTGACCCCCAACGAGATTAATGTTCTTGATTTGGTTGAAAAATGATTCACAAATAAGGAGATAGCTATTAAGCTTGGAAACTCTATACGCACCATACAAACTCATCGATATAATATTTGTAATAAGCTGAGTATTAAAGGAGCAAATGGACTTCAAAAGTGGCTTTATAAAGTTAAAGGGCAG
>JBCBST010000181.1:0-5161 GCA_039819115.1 Bacteroidota bacterium | reverse complement strand
CAGGGATATAAAAGCGAGGCAATCATCGCGATAAATCCAATCGAGAACATAATCATTGCTATGGTCCTCGATTCGCTCATAAGATTTAACTCGGTGAGAATATTATAAAAGTCATGCGCTGATTTCGGTAAATCCCCAATAAGAGGGAGGAGGCGAAAAGGGGCATCTACACAATAGGCTGCGGTATCGTACCAACAAAATCCTAACCAAAAAAGGCTGAACTGTGCAACAGATCGTTGTTTTCGCATCCAGCCGGACAGGAAAATGAGAAAAGGGAGTAAAATTTCCAGAATGCTTCCTCCCAAAATGGTTAATAACCGATTCCCGAACAGGCCGAACAGTGTGTGGCCCGCTTCATGAATGATTAACGTAACATAATCCACCACAAAAAAAAGAGGGGATACAAAAAACGGGTAGGGATAGTTTACAGCGGCCATGATGTTGAAGGTAAGTGCCACCCAGAACTGCTCCGTCACAATCCAGATGGGGAGTACAAGGAGCAAACTAAGCCACCAATTACCCAGTGTTGGGAACAACCATTCGTTAAACCGTTCCATGCTCTGTAAGCTGATCGAATGTTCTTTGTTTTCTCACCATATAATTCCAAACCATACTTTTGGGGATGACGCCTTTGGGGTGACTGGTTCTCTTTGTGGCAGAGCGTTGTTTTTGGATGTATCCGATGTTCCGGATAAAATGAAGGTGGGCTTTTAAAATGGACCAAAACTCAACAGGGCGACCCGCCAAAAGAGAACGCCACGCCGCTACGGTATCCAAAAAAAAGCGAACCGGAAATTTCCATACCAACTGATTAAGGGGAAGGTTCTTCCATAACATGAACAAGTTGTTGCGAAAGTTATAGTATACCTTTCTGGGCGAACCCATAGCCAGTGATCCCCCGCCTAAATGATACACTTCGCTCTCCGGCGTGTACCAGATATCGTATCCCAGAGCCTGGGTACGCCAGCACACATCAATTTCTTCCATATGAAATTCAAAGTGCTCATCGAACCCGTTCAGGGTCTTAAAGATGGATGCTCGTATAGCAAAGGCTGCGCCACTGGCCCAAAAAATCGGGATCGAAGTATCGTACTGCCCATGGTCTTCTTCGCTGCTATCCAGAATACGTCCCCGGCAAAGAGGGTATCCCAGGATGTCGAGAAAGCCACCAGCAGCTCCCGCATATTCAAACTGCGTTTTACGATCGTATGCTAACAGTTTGGGCTGTACTGCTCCACATTGTTCTTTCTCTGAAAAGAGTTGGTTTATCCCATGCAGCCAGTCTGACGGAACTTCAACATCGTTATTCAGAAATAAGACGATTTCTTTTTCCGCAATCTGAAAGGCCCGGTTGTTTCCCCCGCAATAGCCGTAGTTATCATCAAGAGCAGCAATTTTTACGGTGGGAAAGTATTCCTTAACCCACGATATACTCTCATCCGAGGAGTTATTATCAGCAAGTATAATCTCAAAATCGGGATAATTGGTTTCCACAACGGAAGGCAAAAAGCGCTTCAGATGATGCAATCCGTTCCAGGTAACAATGATGATGCTGAATCCGAGCAATGGTAGAGAGATTAAAAAAAGATGAAGGTTCTATTATTTTTTGATGCAGATAATCTAAAAAACTCCGTTCTTGACTATTGCTCTTAGGTAATGATAGCTAAAATATGATCAAGATAGGGCTTATTTCGGATACGCATCATTTTTTGGATAAACAAGTTAACGAGTACTTCGAGGATAGAGACGAAATTTGGCACGCCGGCGATTTTGGTACATCTGAGATTGCTGATAAACTGGATCAAATTGCCCCCCTCAAAGGGGTTTATGGCAATATTGATGGTAAAGATATCCGCGACCGCTTTCCCTTACACCAACGGTTTAACTGCGAAGGGCTGGATATCTGGATGACGCATATTGGTGGAATCCCAGGTCGATATTGCATCCCCATACGGGACGAAATGAACAATAATCCACCTGATGTGTTTATTTGCGGGCATTCTCACATCCTGAAAGTAGCGCGCGATCAAAAAAACAATAATCTGCTATACATCAACCCGGGAGCAGCGGGTAAACAGGGGTTTCATACCATTCGTACGATGATGCGGTTTTCCATTGAAGACGGAAAAATGAAAGACATCGAAGTCATTCATTTATGATCAGTTTCATAGCGATGAATTAACTCAACGGCATTTACCCCGCTTTGTATCGCAAGAGGTATTCCACCTCCGGGATGAGTAGAGCCACCCACCAGGTATAATCCTTGAATGCTGCGCGATTTATTACGAGGGCGCACAAACGCTGAGAATCGACTATTCGATGAGGTCCCATAAATGCTTCCTTTGTTCGAACGATACATGTCATAGAAGTCATCCGGAGTGATGTGCGACCGGTACTCGATGGATGCTTTAAGGTTGTCCAGTCCGCGGGATTCAAGCTGTTCTATGACTAGATCGCCGTACGTAATCGCCTGTTCCTGCCAGTTGTATGACGGCGATTGATAAGGGGCGTTGATTAAAATAAACAGGTTGGAACCTCCTTCAGTAGCATGTTCCGGATTGGTAAATGAGGTATTAGCAATATAAATAGTGGGATCTTCAGGCATCACGCGGTCATCAAAAATAGCCTTGAACTCCTGCTTGTAATCACCCGAGAAAAAGATGTTATGATGTACCAACTGTTCATATGTTCTGTTAATACCCAATAGCAAGACAAAACCGGAACAGGAGGGTTCTATGTCGTTTGCTTTTCGTTTTTTTGAGGCAGATATAGCATGATCAGGAATAAGCTTTACCGTGGTTTCTGTGGCGTCGCTGTTGGAGACGATAACATCACAGGGGGTATATCCTTGTTTCGAAGTATGTATACCGGTTGCCTGACCTTGGTTTATTTCGATGTGTTCGACCTCAGCATCAAAAACGAAGGATACATCAAGGGAACCGGCTAATTGATAGAGCGCCTCGGCTACCTGGTACAGACCACCATCAACGTAAAATCCACCCTGTGAAATTTCTACATGAGGGATCACATTCAGGGTTGCCGGCGCACGATAGGGAGATGAACCATTATAGGTGGCAAATCGCTTAAAGAACTGGCGTAGGTAGGAAGAAGAAAACATGGTATCGATACGCTTGCTTACCGTAGAAAAGGCATCGATACCAAAGAAACTGAGGAGGTCGAGTGATTTAAGATCCGTTTTATCAAACAGGGGATTAAAAATAAACGCATCGGCGGTTTTGGAATATAGCTGGCTGGCATAGGCAAGAAACCGGGTGTACGGCTCTACATCCTGTGGAGCAATCTGTCTTACCTGATCGAGTGTTTGTTCGAGATCATCAAAATTATCAAAGCGAGTACCATCGGCATACTGGTACCGGCAGATGGGAGAAAGGGGGAGTAACGTCAGGTAATCATCAAGGTTTGTATCACATGCTTTGAATACGCGCTCTAAAACAAATGGCATCGTTAACAGGCTGGGCCCTGTATCAAAGCGGTATGAACCGGCAGAAACCTGATTCATTTTTCCACCAACCGTTTTATTTTTCTCGAATACGGTTACCTCGTGACCTTTGGCCGAAAGCAGACATGCTGCCGTTAAACCACCTAAACCAGCGCCAATTATTCCTATCTTCATGTATACAGTTTGATTCTAACTACCTATGAGATCGGATCAGTTAACCCACCCGGACGTAATTCAATTCATTCAGGATCATAAAAACGATGATCCCGCTTCCCTGGCTTTACAGGCAAAGCACTATCCGGATTTTCCGATTCCTCTTGTAGCACAACAAATAAAAAGTCGACAAAAGGTACATCAAAAACTTCAGGACTGGGTTGCAAATCCACGCGTTTTGTTTCCCCCGGTGGAAAACCTGGAACAGGCATCTTCACTGCTTACCGCCCGGTTTAAAGCGAGGCACTGGAAGGGAACACGGTTCGTGGATTTAACAGCAGGTACCGGGGTAGATGCGTTTTCTTTTTCCCATCATTTTGAGCATAGCGAGCTTGTTGAACCCAGTACTGCGTTGTGTGAGTTACTTCGGCACAATGCGGAGGTGTTTGGTCTACAGGTACATGTGCTCAACACCACGGCCGAGTCGTTCCTGGAGGGGGTTAAGGGGAAAACGGATTTAATCTATATCGACCCATCCCGGAGAAATAGGCAACAACAGCGGGTGGTTGGATTTGAAGATGCCTCGCCTAATGTATTGAACTTGCTCCCAACTTTGCTGCGGGTATCTACCCATGTACTGATTAAAGCTTCACCGATGATTGACTTAAGGGCTTCGGTGAAACAATTGGGTGGTGTATCTGCCATTCATCTTATTGCAGTAAAAAATGAGATGAAGGAAGTTTTGTTTCATCTTTCTGATCAACGGTCGATGAACCCGAAGATGGAAGCATGGGATTTATTAAAAGATGGAGAAGTGGTATTTGAATGCGAGCTCGATGAGGAAAAAGAGGCGGTTGCCGAATATGGTGTGCCGGGCAAGTACATTTATATTCCGAATGCTGCGGTGATGAAGTCGGGGGCATACAAGATATGCAGTGAACGGTTTCAACTAAAAAAGCTGCACCCAAACACT
The DNA here is from genome assembly GCA_039819115.1 of Bacteroidota bacterium. Lineage (GTDB taxonomy): Bacteria > Bacteroidota > Rhodothermia > Balneolales > Balneolaceae > JBCBST01. Next base: position 575 of record JBCBST010000181.1, on the reverse strand, counting down.
CATGTATATACATCCGATACCTGTAACCGCAGGTTTCCGGGACGGGTGTTTCAGGTTAAAGATGGGTTAAAGCCGGATAAGAAAGCAATCCGGTCCGCATTTCCGGATGGTAAAGTACATGTACTGATCCGAAATTATCCCTCGACCAGCAAGGAAATAAAACAACGATACAAGCTTCACGATGGGGGAGAGCACTATCTGATATGCTGCAGAGCGGGAGAGCGGCATGTTATGCTTTGGTGTAATCTGGTATAGATAACGGCTTATTCTGCTACCCAGAACCAAGCAGTTAACAATCTTTAAAGACGCCGGAAATCGCTCTTCATAATTCATTCACATTAAATAGTTAGCCTATTTACGATCATCAATAATGGTGATGGGAATAAAAAGACGTATAGATGAGAGCAATATTAACCATAGGTGTACTTCTTTTTGGGATGGATCTGATGTGGGCACAACCTACCTATCAACTTCAGGATTCGTCTGTAATCGCCATTCATGGAACATCATCGCTCCATGACTGGACTTCAAATGTAGAAGAAAAAGAAGGTTCCGCTAAGTTCATCATTACCAAT
>JBCBST010000180.1:0-5223 GCA_039819115.1 Bacteroidota bacterium | reverse complement strand
ATAAAGAACAGTAATAAACTTATTTCTGGAACGCTCTGGTTGTTGATCTGTTTTGCAGATGAATCAAGAAGTTAACAGACTATTCATCATGCGAGGAAAAACAGTACTAATTGTTGGCGGAGGCGGAGGAATCGGTAGCGAATGCGCCTATTTATTTGCCAAATCGAATGCAAATGTCGTGATCGCCGGGCGGGATCAGGCCAAACTAAACCAGGTGGCTACTGGCATCAAAGACCAGGGCGGAGAAGTAACCGCTCAAACCGTCGACGTGACGGATGTGAACTCCGTAACCCAGTTGGTTGAACATACCGTAAGCACCTATGGCCCCATCGATGTGCTGGTAAATGCCTTCGGACAGGGCCTGATTATGCCCATAAAGGATATTGATCCAGAACAGGCTAAGGAAGTCATTGATGTGAATGTATTCGGTACATTCATCGTCACTCAAACGGTTTTGAAATACCTGTCTCAGGGCGATGAGCCGGCCAGTGTGATCATGTTCCCCGGAACAATGGGCAAGTACATCATGAAAAACGCATCGGTGTATTCTGCGACTAAGTTTGCCATTCAGGGTTTTACCAAGACCCTTACCGAAGAATTGAAACGGGACAATGTGAATTTCTCCCTTCTATATCTCGGAGGAGTGGCCACCCCTTTCTGGGATGACGAACGGGTAACCATGCGGGTTAAAAAAGACTACATGCTCGATCCTAAAGAGGTAGCCAAGGCCGTGTATTATGCGGCCAAGCAACCAAAGGGATCCGTTATGAATGAGGTCGTGATTCAGCCGGAAAGTCACCAGCTGGTATAGCTTAACCAGCTATGGGGCAACGCTCCAGGCTTTCTTTATAGGCCATTTCCAGGATATCCAGTCCCTGGTCGATTTGCGTTTTCGATATGGTTAGGGGAGGTCTGAACCGGACGGTTCGATCTCCACAGGCCAGGATCATTAATCCATGCTTCATGCAGCTTTTGATGACTGTATTACGGGCATGTGCATCGGGGAGATCAATGGCGCAGAAAAGCCCCATTCCTCTTGGATTGGACAGGTACTGGTACTCATCGGCCAGTTTATTGAGCCGGGTTTGGAGATAGTTGCCTACTTCAGCGGCATGATCCACCAGGTTATCTTCTTCAATCACCCTTAGGATGCGTCCAAACCGAACCATATCCACCAGGTTACCACCCCAGGTGGAATTGATGCGCGAAGATACGTTAAAACAGTTCGTTTCTACTTCATCCACTTTTCCACCGCCCAGTATACCACAAACCTGGGCCTTTTTACCGAAGGCGATCAGATCCGGTTTAACAAAGTATTCATGACACCAGAACTTCCCGGTTAGCCCTACGCCTGTTTGCACTTCATCATAAATGAGCAGGCAATCATGACGATCGGCCAGGTCCCGTAGCTGCTGGTGAAACTCGGCCCTGAAATGCCGGTCACCTCCTTCACCCTGTATGGGTTCAATCAGGATACAGGCGATGTCATCTTTGAACTGCTCAAAAAAACGTTCAGCCTGGGCAACAGCCAATGCTTCCTGCTCTGCAACAAGGTGCAGACGTTCTGAAGTAGCCGGGAACTCCATTGCCGGACTGATAACCCTGGGCCAGTCAAACTTGGGGAAATACTTTACTTTATCGGGTACGGTATTGGTAACGGACAAGGTATATCCAGAACGTCCGTGAAAGGCCTTATCAAAGTGTAACACCCGATGGCCCAGCTCATGTCGGTATCCCTTTTGGAAATTTTTCTGAACCTTCCAGTCGAAAGCCACCTTCATCGCGTTTTCAACAGCCAGCGCTCCACCGGATATAAAAAAGGAATAGGGGAGGTGATTCGGGATTCCAACTCTCGAAAACTCGTCTACAAACTCGGCAAGTTCTTCGGTATACACATCCGAGTTGGAAGGTTTATTGATGGCTACCCGTCCCAGTTTATGAATGAATGCATCGTCACTAACCAGCTTGGGGTGATTCATGCCCAACGGGTTAGATGCAAAAAAGGTGAAAAAGTCCAGGTAATCCCGTCCCGATTTGGCATCATGCAAATACGCACCACTACTCTTGTCCAGGTCGAGTACCATATCGTACCCATCGGTTAATAAATGGCGGTCGAGAATGGAGTGAATGTCTTTTGGTTGAATAGCAGATACAGAGGATGAAGCCATGTCTTAATATTGAATCCCAATTTAGATTCAAGCTACCAATTCACCTAAACAACACAAACCAGTTTAAACGGTTTAAACCGTTATTTGCCAAATTCTTCGAGCGTTTTGCGAATGATGGTCACACAGTCCAGGAGTTGTTCACGGGTCATGACCAGGGGAGGGGCAAACCGGATAATATTACCGTGAGTGGGTTTGGCCAGTAACCCGTTTTCTTTCAGAGCCACACAGAAATCCCAGGCGGTACTGCTATCTTCGGTGTCATTAATGACTACGGCGTTCAGTAATCCCTTCCCACGCACAGACACAAACAGATCGTTTGTATCAACCAGGTTCTGCATCTCATTTCGGAACAGTTGTCCAAGTACCCGCGCGTTTTGGGCAAGCTGTTCCTCCTCAACCACTTCCAGGGCGGTCATAGCCACCTTACAGGCCAGAGGATTGCCTCCGTACGTGGAACCATGCTGACCAGGTTGGATCACATCCATAACCTCGTTATTGGCCAGAACAGCCGAAACCGGGTAAGCTCCGCCAGATAGCGCCTTACCCAGGATAAGAATATCCGGATGAGTATACGTTGCCCCTCGTTCACAGGAATGCTGGCAGGTGCAGTTTCCGCACACGGCGAGCAGAGAGCCCGTACGTGCGATACCGGTTTGTATCTCATCGGCCATAAACAGTACTCCGGCTTCCTTACATAAGGCAGCTGCTTCCGGGATATAGTGCTCATCGGGAACCACAACTCCGGCTTCACCCTGGATGGGTTCCACCAGAAAGCCAGCCACATTCTTATGCTTCAGGGCTTCTTTTAACGCCTCCAGGTTGTTGTATTCCACCTTCTCGAACCCCTGGGTATAGGGTCCGAAATTCTGCCGGGCGTCTTCATCATTGGAAAAGGATATGATGGTGGTGGTACGACCATGAAAGTTATTGGAGCAAACGAGGATGACGGCTTCATTTTCGGGAATGCCTTTCTTTTCATAGGCCCATTTTCTGCAGATTTTGATTGCCGTTTCAACGGCCTCGGCTCCGGTGTTCATCGGCAGCACTTTTTCGAACCCGAAGTACGACGTGATAAACTGTTCGTATTCCCCAAGCAGGCTGTTGTAAAAGGCCCTGGATGTAAGGGTAAGGGTTTGGGCCTGATCAATAAGAGATTGGGTGATCTTTGGATGGCAATGCCCCTGGTTCACCGCCGAGTAGGCCGAAAGAAAGTCGTAGTAGCGGTTTCCCTCCGGATCCCATACAAAAACTCCTTCTCCTTTTGAAAGTACGGCGGGCAGCGGGTGATAATTATGTGCCCCGAATTTGTTTTCCAGTTCAATAGCGTTTGTCGAGCTTACCATAGTCTTTGTTGTAGCATTCTTTTTTTTAAATAATACGCAGAAAAAAGTTGAGTAGAGGCAACAAGAATGCGTATATTATCAGTCCTTAAAACCGCGGGGTGGAGCAGCTGGTAGCTCGTCGGGCTCATAACCCGAAGGTCGCAGGTTCGAATCCTGTCCCCGCCACTCCTTAAAGCCCTCCTCGCGAGGGCTTTTTTATTGCGGGTACAACATAGGTACAACAATCTATGGCACTACGCTACCTTTTCATCTATGATTTCACCAGTTTTGGTGTTCTCAAGTAACTCTGAGTAGCTTTGTTTAAGCGCTTTTAATGCTTCGCCTTTATCAGCCTGATACTCCAGCTTCTCTTTAATGAAGTTCAGGCGTGCTTTATTCTCTTTAATAATTGTAGACCAAGTTTTAACCCATATTTTTATCTGAGGATTTTTATTCCTGCTTGACTCAAAAAGCAACCCAGGTTCTCTGTCTTTTTGATTTACATCTTCGTCAGTAATAGTATCTAGCTCGTTAGATATAAGCCAGAAATCCCATTTAGCATTTAAACCTCTAAATCTCTCATCGTTTGAAACGGCGTGGGCATAACTTTTTATTTGTGTTGTCTCAGTTGAGGTGATTTTTGCCTTGGGCCTCTTTAGTTCTATTACTAGATGCTGAATTTCGCTTTTACTGCTACTTTTTAAATCTCTAGATAGCATCAGATCAACAATTCCATTTGAGTTATCAACTCTTTTAACTGGTTCATCAATAACTGTATCATCTCCAATTAACCGTTTATGTGCTCTTAAGACCTCAGTTAACGATCGGTCATTTACGGAGATGTTAAACTCTTCTCCGAAAATCCATGTATTGTCTGCTAGTATCTGGTGCAATTGAGCTCTCTCTAAGAGACTGTTTTTTAGCTCAGCATCAAAGATTATTTCTTCAAGGCCGGTCAAAAACTTTAACCTATCTGTGACAAGCTTGGATGCATTGATCAGAGCTGATAACTCTGTATCCCTCAATAGCTCTGCCAATTCTTTTTGCTTTTTTTTGGGAAGATTAAGCACTTCCTCTAATATTAGCTGTAACTCAGAAGGATCTTTTTGTAAAGCCTGCTTTAGTAGTTGTAAATTTAGCCTCTTATTACTTGAGTTAATCTCAGAAAAGTCAGGCAGGTTATCGTTTATATTGACAGCAACTATATCAAATACCTGCCGTTCAGCCTTTTCAATCACTGTATTAGGCTCATCTTTCTAAGGATATATATCATCCTCTTTCCACTTATCTACAACGCTTTTTGCTTTCTCAGCAGTTCTTGCAAGGAAATATTCTTTAATTTTTACCTTAGCCTCATCTATCACCTGCACTAGCTCAGGCTTGAACTCCCCAAGATCAAGTAAACTATTTTGGTAAAGGTCTTTAATGAAGGTCGTCTTGAGATATGCTGAGAAAGAAAAATCACCAACATGAAATCTAGTCTTTAATAAACCCGAGTAAGGAAAGCCTGTGTCACTACACAAAAACAGCTTTTTATCGGTGTTGTTCTTCCATTCAATAATTTCAAGTACCACTGGGTGATTTTTTTTATCCTCATCAGTGATATCTGATAAAACAAAACTACTTTCTGATTCTATTAAACTACTTGGATCAATTAATGTGCCCTCATATACAAGTCGAACGTTCTGATAGTTTCTAAGATAAAGAGCAAAGATTTCTGTGATATTCTGTAT
>JBCBST010000179.1:0-5240 GCA_039819115.1 Bacteroidota bacterium | reverse complement strand
CTTATAATAATTCGTTAAAAAAACTATCCCATGTTCTCATTGAAAATATATTTTTATTGCAAACCTTTATAACCAAGAGAACTAATACAATCATAATATCAAAAAAGCAGAGCGACATAGCCACTCTGCTTCTAGCGAACATAATGCTATTTGTACTTATCTCATTTCTGAAATAAGGGAAGAGGTACAAATAAGTCGTTCGCACCTTGCGCGGGTGTATTGGGATTAGAATCCACTTCTCCCTGCGGGTAAAAGAACCGTTGAGGAAAAGAGGCTCCGTTTGTCGGTGTTAAGCCCACCGCATCAAAACCAACTCTTCTGAGAAAGGTGAATACCTCAATTTGGGAATTAAGGGATAGATAGGCTTCCTCATAAACCTGACTAAGCACCGTTTTTCCCTCTAACTCACCACCGGTATCGAAATCGGGTTCTTCGAGCAGGACAAAGCTCGAATCATTGAGTTTATTGTTCCAGTATGTCCGGGCATTGTTCAAGTGGTCTATGGCCGAAGCATTGTTTCCTTTTCGCGCCTCAACTTCAGCCATGATAAGATACGTTTCTGCGGCTGTAAAGCCTGGGGTATTGGCATCCGGTGCGAACGCTCCGTCCCTGGTACTTGCCAACGTATAGGTTCTTGTTGAATCACCCACGGGAAAATCATAGAAGTATTCTACCCTGGCAGAGTCATTCGTTTTAGGGCTTAGGCGTTCCAGCATCAAGTCTCTGGCAAATGAGTTTACGGCATCCAAATACCCGGACCTGTTTTCTTCAATGAAATCAAACCAGAGGTTTCGATCCTGGCCGGCTAAGCCGGTATGGATGAACTCCAAATCTTCCACTCCTTCCACCGATGTAATCCCTTTTGAAGCGGCTTCCAAAGCTTCATCATATTCTCCCATGTGCAGATGTAACCGGGCTTTTAAAGAATACGCAAACTTCAGCCAGAGCGGAAGATTTCCCTGGTAGGAATGAATGTCCCAACCAGCAGGTAGCTCAAGGTCTTCCGGTTTTCCAGTGAAGTTTTCAACTGTAGGTTTCAGATCTGCAATGGCTTCGTTGATTAACGTAAGTGAAGCAGTATATACCGCCTGCTGGGAATCATAAGCCGGGGTAAACGTTCTTTCATCGTCAAGAGCTTCTGAATATGGAACATCTCCGAAAAGAGCAGCCAGTGTGCTAAACGTAAGCGCCTCGCTGAGATCGACTACCGCACGTATATTGGTCTCAGATTCTTCTATTCCCGACTTTGCAGCGCGAAAGTTTACTACGGCATCCACATAAGCAGTGGTCCACATATTATCAAAATCGGTGGCTGTAATGGTATACACGTTTTGAGAACTATACTGCCGGTCTGATCCTGTATAGTGCTGTGTCCAGAGATTTGAAAGCCGGGCAGCCTGATCGGTCATAAAAAGAATCATTGCGACCGAACCGCTTCGGAAAATCACGTTGGGCGTACCTTCAGATGGGTTATTCGGGTCCTCATTATAACCATCAGTAAAACTTTCATTGATGGTATCGCATGCCGTACCTGCACATACGCAGGCTAATAGTAGTAATGCAATCGTTTTCATGATACAATGTTTTGAATTAGTAGTTTACCCGAACGGTAAAAATGAAAGAGCGCGTATTTGGAACCTGGAAGTAATCCAGTCCCTGACCGTTGCTTGGACCCGTGAGATTGGTTTCAGGGTCAATCCCGCTATAATTGGTAATCAGTAGCAGGTTTCTTCCGGTAACGTTAAAATCGACAGAAGAAAGCCCTGAAAAAGCCCGGAACCTGCTGGAGCGAAGGGAGTAGCCTACCGTTATTTCCCTTAGCCGTACAAACCCACCGTCTTCCACAAATTGTTCGGTAGGTCCGGTGAACCCGGATAACGGACCTTCACTGAACGCATACTCGTCCACTAACACATCCCCTCCTCCGAAGTTGTCGATATAACCTCTGAAACTAACCGTTCCATCACCGTTATTGATGTAGGTATTTCTTCCATCAGCAATTACATCGGCGGGAGTCTCTCCTTTGAAATTGGTCAGATTCAGCTGATCGCCGGAAAGAGTGGTCCACCAATCCTGATCCGCATTTCTTCCAAAGAAGGCAAGAGCCCCTCGGGTCCCATTCCAGACATCCCCTCCATGTTTGATGTCGAATAAAACATTAAGGGAAAGATTTCGGTAGTTGAACCGGTTCCCTATCGATGCTCTCCAGTCCGGGTTGGGATCTCCAAGTACACCCTCAGTAGGGGATATTTGGGGAAATCCGTTACCATCGAGTATCAAGACTCCATTCCCATCTCTTTCAAACCGATCGCCGTAGATTACGCCATGGGGTTCCCCTTCCACCAACGAAGAGGAAGAGCCTGTAAATCCATTCAGAAAAACTTCATTGGTGCCGGCAAGCCTGGTTACCCTATTGATATTTTTGAACCAGATAGCCGTTGTGATCCAGCGAAAATTCCGGTTATTGATAACAGCAAAATCGGCATCTACCTCCCATCCATTATTTTCCATTTCACCGGCATTAACAAACCGGGTGTTAAACCCGGAAGAGGATGGAAGGGTAACCTGCAAAATAGCGTCTTCTGTCCGGGTAAAATACCGGGTAAGTCCAAGACTCAGGCGATCCCTGAAAAACCGTAAGTCGGTACCAAAAGCAAACTCCGTAACCAATTCATTTTTTATTTCCGGGTTTCCTCTTTGATCAGCTCTGGCATAGCCTCCCCCGTAGGCAATCGGGTTTAGTGTTGGGCCCCAGGAACTGGCATGGGTTCTGTCGTTAAATGGCGTTGTGGTGACATACACCCCGGGTTGTACTCCAGCTTGCCCAAATTCTGCGCGTAGTTTTCCAAAGCTTAAAATGGGACTGTCTTGAAGTGCATCTAATCCGGTGAACTGCCAGGCAACGCTGGCCGAGGGATAAAACACGGTCTGATCCGCTAATTCGCCATATGTGGACGCACTTTCAGACCGACCGGTTACCGTTACAAATACCTGGCTGTACAGGTTCATGTCGAGGCTTCCATAGAGGGCCGATGTTCGTTGGGTAGAACGGAACTGGCTGGGTGTGATCGTAAACGCGCTGGCAATATTTCTGGGCTGATTCGGTAGAATGAAATCCTGTGCAAAAGACTCAATAATATCAAATTCACGATGATTGAGGTTATAACCCAATGTACCTGTTGCCAATATGTTTTGGCCTACCTGGCGAATAGCTCTGAGTATCAGATCGGAGTTAATCTGGTATTCCCCTAACGATTGTTCGGACAGGCTGCCACCAGGCGTGGTCGCGTCAAATACAGGCAACAGGAAGAATCGCCGCTCCGAGTACCTGTCTAAACCCAGACGATGCGTGATATCTAACCAACTTGTAGGGTTATATACTATTTCGGTGCCCCCGATTACCCGATCAAGAGACGTTCCGTTCTGAGCTATATTCAGTGTCCATAAGGGATTATTATACCTGGGATTGTTACTTGCCCCATTCCCATTGCGATAAGACCGGTGACGATCGGTGAGTATGGCACCCGAATTCGGATCTGTAAAATCAACCTGGAAGGGATTTAGGTTGAAATCAGCAGGTGTTCGCCACAGCCCCAGGTTTATACCGGAAATATTAGACCCGGTTTGAGCTCTATCCGAGATGGTTCTTATGTAATTCGCCGTCGCATTTACCCTGAGATTGTCCAGGAATTTTTTAGAAGCATTTAACCGAAGGGACGTTCTTTCGTAATCGCTGTTACCCTGAAGTATACTACTGTTATTCAGGTTCGAAACATTCAGGTAATAGGAGCTTTCACTTACCGGGTTTCCTCCGCTTATGGAGATTGCATTATCCCAAATGTATCCCCGCTCATAACCCGACTGTGAATGATCAAAAACCTGGGTTGAGTTTTTTTGGGTGATTACCCCATTCGCATCCACAACATCCGCTCTGCCGGAACGACTCGCAATACGATCTCCCCAGGAAGAAAGACTATTGAATACATACTGACCGTCAGCTCCTTGTCCAAAGGAATCTTGAAGGTTCACGGTTTGAACAAGATCATCAACAGATAAGGACGATTTCACTGAGATACCGATGTTTCTTCTGGAGGAACTACCACTTTTCGTTTTAATAACAATCACCCCATTTGCGGCACGGGATCCCCACAACGAGGCAGCAGAAGGACCCTTAAGCACTTCCACGGATTGAACATCGTCTAAGTTAAGATCATTGATCCTGGATTGTTGTGATGTACCATCTGTGCCTTGCCCAATGGTATTATTTGAAACCGGAAATCCGTCAATAACAAATAGCGGTTGGTTATTACCTGTTAATGAGTTCTGACCGCGGATCAGTATCCTGGCACTTGAACCGGGATCTCCCGAGGATTGTATAATGTTTACTCCGGGTGCTTTTGCAGCAAGACCGTTCAGAACACTGGCTTCACCGGTCGTAGTAAGGGTAGCACCTGTAACATTGGATGAGGAAATGCCTGATTGATCTCTGTTTTCCTCAAAACCAAGAGCCGTTACAACCACTTCACCTATTCCCAGGATATCTTCTTCCATCTCGATATCGAGCGTAGTGGTTCCGGACCCAATCTGAACCGTGGCTTTGTATTCCTTATAACCTGTAAAACTGGCTATCAGGGTATAGTTTCCGGTCGGAACATTTGTAATGGTATATATACCATCAGCATCTGTGGCTGCACCTTTTGTGATTTCATCGAGACGAACATTTACGGTTGGCAGCACTTCGCCGTTTTTATCCGTAATGGTCCCGGTGATTGTACCTGTTTGAGCGAATGCACTTACAGATAGCAGTATTGAGCATAGCAATACAAGTTGTAGCTTTTTATACATCTTGCTCCAAATTTTAGTTTAGTGTTGATGTTTAGATATTGAGCAAGAAGAAACCGAGAGAGATTACTTCTTGACCTGGGGTCAAATGACTCAACGTATTCGTGTTCTTATATCCAGCTGAGTGGGCTATGTATGAGAGCATACGTGAGCTTCATCAGGACCCCGATTCGGTTATTCTACCAAACCGGAGAGGCAAGGAATAGGCTTAGCAACAAATGCCTAGTAGAAAGCAACAAATGCAGGGGTATTTTAGCAACAAATAAGGGGTAGGTGTCGGTGAATGGAGGCAGGGGATTCGTTCGTCGAAGGGGATGGCAGTAGTCAGTAGTCAGTTATCAGTAGTCAGTTATCAGTAGTCAGTTATCAGTAGTCAGTTATCAGTAGTCAGTTATCAG
>JBCBST010000178.1:0-5288 GCA_039819115.1 Bacteroidota bacterium | reverse complement strand
TAATCAAAATGGTCTTTGGAAAGCTGATTCGGATTACACAGTTAATATTTCTCAACCCGGTTATTTTTATACTACTACCCGATCTGTCGGGACCCATACCTATCCCCCAGGCAGTCACATCTACATAGCCGATAATGTTACGGTTACGTTTGCGGGTACCATGCATTTAAACAACGCCGAAGTAAAATTATGCAAAGATGCCCGCATAGAAGTTCGCGAAGGGGGAAAGCTGATTACCAACGGGACAACGTTCAAACGACTAAATGCTTCAGATCAACATGACGGGATACGCTTATATATCGGTGGTAACCAAATAAAAAATACAACCATTGAGGGTGGGTATTACGGGCTGTATATGAGTAGTTCCAACAACAATGTGATCGATAAAACCACGTTCGAAAACAATGGGACCGGGGTATATGTAGCGCCTGGGGTAGCGATTACCTTGCAAGGAGTAACCTTCACAAACAATAACCGAGGTATTTGGACGTACGGGGATGTGTATGTCGAAGATTTTTTCAATGGGTGGAATTCCGGCTTTACCCCGTCTTCGTTTTTCAATAATTCTATCGGGGTCAAGGTATCGGGTCACGGCAGGTTTTATAACTCCCGCTCCCGTTATAGTTCCAATGGTCACGCGGTGCAAATTTATAACAATGGCCGGTATCATCCCCAACAGTACCATGCCGGTAATGCCTTCTATGGGTCCAACAGCCGGTACATTTACAATGCTTCTGGCATCACCGTGCTGGCCTTTGGGCAATATTGGGGGTACGGCGGTGCCCCGGCCTACTCTAAATTTCATGGCCCTGTAAACCGGCGGGGCCACCAGTCGGATGACCCCACTTCTCCCGGTTTTACCCCGGATTGCCCCACCGACGGAGCCCCTCTGCCCCCGGAATGTACTCACGGAGGGACTGACCCTGACCCCGAACCTAACCCCAACCCTTGTCCACCTAATGATTTTTGTCCGGGACCTACTCCGGATGATCCCCATGAGCCCAGGGTCATTCAGCCCGGTCAATGGTTTAGAGATGGTGATGAGATCCAAAGTGAATTAAAAGAGCTTTATAGGCGGGCCAGGACAGGTATTTCCAGCCCAAAAGCAGCCTCATACCTGGTTCAGGCGTATGACCTGGTTGACCGGTATTCTTTTGACGGGCATACACAGGCCATTCAACAACTGGAAAAAGAACTGTTTTTTTTTACCAAAACCTATGCCCTGCAAGGCCCGTCGGGGACCATAGATGACCACACCGGTACAACAGCCCTTCGGTTGTACTTGAATACCCTGCTAAGGCAGGGTAACTACCAAAAGGCACTGGCCCAAAGTGAAACGTATGCCCACCTGCTTACCAATTTCGAGTTGGAGGCTTTCCGGTTGTCTGCTTTTATTGGCCTGGGAGATTACGTCCAGGCGCTAGCGGCCTTAGAGCAATTAGAGCAGGCACAATTATCACGCCATCTTTCCCATCCGGAGGATTTCACCGTTCTCAGAGAGGATCTTAACGAACGACTGGGTCAGGCCCGTACCCATGCCAAATCGGCGATTTATGAAGCGGATGATGAAACAGAAGCCGATCAGATCCCTAGTGAGTTTGCTCTGCAGCCCGCCTATCCCAATCCGTTTAATCCCCGGGCGATCGTTCCCTTTGCAATTCCCAAGGACGGACATGTAAAGATTGAAGCATTTGATATAACCGGTCGTAAAGTGGCAACCCTTGCGGATAAGCGCTTTAATGCTGGAGGGCACCAGATTGTGTTCCATGCAGACCGGCTATCCAGTGGGATTTACATCGTACGTGCAGTACTTGCTGGTCATGTTTTTACCCGAAAAGTAACGCTGATTAAATAGCGCCTTACGCCTCTTATGAACGGTATATAAAACCCTCCAACCGAGGGCTTCTATTTAGCATACAACCCAAATATCGTAGGGCGCTTCTGGATATCGGGGAGGTCTCCTTTTTTCCAGTCGGCTACCGATTGAGAACGAATGTATTCGGTGGATAAGGTGAGGTCAGTGGCGATGAGGAGCTTGGTGTCGTTCTGGGTATACTTCAGAATAGATTGTACCAGTTCCAGGTTCCGGTGTGGGGCTTCCATGAACAGCTGGGTGCGATCGTGCCGTCTCGACTCTCCTTCTAACTGGATGATGTGCTGTTTCCGGTTTTTCTCGTCAATAGGCAGGTACCCATGAAAGGAAAACTGCTGCCCGTTAAAGCCGGATGCCATCAGCGCCAATAAAATGGAAGAAGGCCCAACAAGAGGCACCACTTTGATACTACGCTGGTGCGCCATTTTCACGAGTTTAGCTCCGGGATCAGCTACACCGGGTGCACCCGCCTCCGAGAGTAATCCCACATCTTTGTTTTGTTTCAGGGGCTTGAGAAAAGAATAAATCTCCTGCTCCGGAGTACGCTTGTTCAGGTGGTAAAACTCGATGTTGTAGGTAGGCACGGTTTCGCCGATCCATTCCAGGAACCGGGAAGTGGTATGAATGTTTTCCACCACCAGTACATCCAGTTTGCGGATACGCTGAACCACAAAATCGGGCAACACTTCATTTTCTTTGCTCTTACCGAGCGGGGTTGGAATCAGGTACAGGGTTCCGGGCATAGTTATACATCCACCCGTTCGATGACCAGCTTTTCCTCACCCAGGGTCAATCGTTTATTGGCAAATCGCTGGGTAAAAAAGGCAAACAGGAACGTGGCTATAAGCCCGATTCCGGCCACGCTGGAATTAAACAACGAGGTGCTCTTTTGAATCTGGTAGGTGGGAACAAGCACGATTTCCTGCGGGGCACCTTTCAAATACCGAACCGGGACATTGGGCGAATCGAGCAGGTACTGCGCCATTTGAATGGAGAGTGAGAGCTTCCGCTCGATTTCAGGTTCGTTATCCGGCTTAAACCGGATGACCACATAGCCATTACTCTGGGCGGCAATTTGCTTTATATCAAAATCGATGACTTCACCCAGGTAGCTTTTACCATCATTAAACGTTCGTTGTGCTCCAAAGTGCACGGTAAGCTGTTGAAATACCAGAAACAGCATATAGCTGGGTAAAATCCATACCAGGGAAAGAAAACGATACTTAGTCATTATTAGCAATTTGTGTAAGGGTGGCATCCAGCAGAGCCGGATCCCAAATCAGGCGTTGTTGATAATCTTCGTGCATATGACCGGCCGACATATGTAACCAAAATGCAACGGGTAACCGATCAAAAAAGATAGCCTGAACCCTTGGTTTTTTGTCATAGGTGGATACCCCAAAATCGATACCTCCCAGTAATCCCATCCGGTTATCATACATAGCACCATAACCATCAAAATGCTTGTTCATGGTTTTTGTGCCTAGTGCCCACCCCATCTTTTGTTTGATGCGTTCATCAACAGCCGGACTGATTAACGCATTGTTCCATAGCGCGGCCATCACACGTGCCATCTCGGCAGCGGTCGTTTTTGGGAAAAACTCCAACGCATCCCGTTCTTCGGTAAAGGAAAACCCAATCCGGTCTTCTTTAAAGATGTTCGTCATTTGTTCTCGATAACCCGGGTCTTCTGCAAAGCGTTGTGCCAGCTGGCGTTGGAGTGTACGTGTAGGTTCATTGGATTCACGCAGGCTCAGGTAGATGCCGGAAAAAGGAGCCAGGGAATCGGTTTGGCTAAGCTCCAGATTGAGCATGAGCGAATCTATACGCGAAGGGGTGAGGGTATACCACAGCCAGTTGGAGATCGATAAATCGTTAAACTGTACCATAACAGAAACCAGTTCATCGATGGTGGGAGCGGCATCCGTGCGCTCTGATAAAGCGTTTAAGGCTTCTTTATGAATGCTTTCGCTGATCTGAGGCAGCCCAAATCGATTGACTTCTTCCATATCTACCGGAGTGCCGGGAGAAATGATGCCTTCCTCTACCTGTCGTTCATACTCAGCCAGTAAGAAAAAATTCTGTATGGTACCCATAGCACGGGGTACATCCTCCTGGAAGTAGATGCCTGAATCCGGCTGATTTACTTCGTAGGAAACAACCGATACCCGTTCCTTATTGGCACCAATGTATTCGGTTAGTCCCTGCAGCGAAAAGGTTTTTTCTATCCATTCGGAGCCTTCCCGCATGCCTTCCGTGTTGGTGAACAGGGTTTTGAAAGCCGAAAAATTAGGGATGATGGCTACGGCGTAAATACCTGCAGCTACCGCAAGAAAAATACCAATAAACTTAAGAGCTCTAATCAATGCAGTTGGATTGGAGGTGAACTGTTATCAAACCTAAAAGATAAGCAGAACCATTTCCTGTTGCTGAGAAACCGGTTAATGTTTTACTCCGATTATGTATGGAGTACCTGCATGTTTTCAGCTTGCCTCACATCTAAAGCATGAGACCCGAAGCCCATTCCATAAGATAGCCGCAGACCAATGCACCGTACGTTCCAACCGCATACCCTAATACGGCAAGAAGTACTCCTACGGGTGCAAGAGCCGGGTGGAAGGCGGAGGCTACAATCGGAGCCGAGGCTGCACCACCCACATTCGCCTGACTTCCAACGGCCACGAAAAAGAAGGGGGCTTTAATCAGCTTGCCCACGCCAAGCAGGATAACCACGTGAAGGATAATCCAGACAAACCCGATGATGAAGAAACCGGGCACATCCACAAAAGCCCCTAAATCCATTTTCATACCTATTGTGGCAACCAGTATGTATAAAAAGAGACTGCCGATTTTAGAAGCACCGGCTCCTTCCAGGTTTCTGAGTTTGGTAAATGATGCGAGTAACCCGCCCGTGGTAGCCACTACAATGATCCAGAAAAAGGAGGAGTTCAGGCTGAATTCTTTTAGCTTTGGAGCGGATTCTTCCACCCAGGGGCCTACCGTATCGCCCACAAGATGACCGATTGCGGTAAGAATAAACGCAACGGCCATTATTTTTACCAGATCGAGATAGGAAGGAATACGAGCCAGATTAGACCGGTAAGCTTCAATTTTATCCCGAAGGGCATCAATAGCGGATGAGTCGGCATTGAACCAGGCATCCACCTTTTTCGACATTCCCGCACCATAGAGTAAAAAAGCCATCCATATATTGGCTACGATGATATCTACCGTAATCATGGCGCTGAATAAGGCGTCGCTGGGTTGAAAGATTTCATACATCGCTGTTTGATTGGCTCCTCCACCAATCCAGCTTCCGGCAATAGTAGACATACCGCGCCATACGGATTCTGCTCCGGTTCCTGCCAGTAAATCCGGTGATATACTTCCCACGATGAGAATCGAGAGGGGACCT
>JBCBST010000177.1:0-5289 GCA_039819115.1 Bacteroidota bacterium | reverse complement strand
CTCAGCGACTGAACGTTCGTATTTACTCGGTTTAGATCTCCGAAACTAGACATGATTGTTACCTCTGATGTAAAATGAATTGTTGTTTTTTGTAGACACTACCATTATCGATGGGCATAGCACGGTCTTAAATTTTTCTTAAGCGTTTTTTTCGCTTTTTCTCATCTTTTTTTAAAAAACCTTCTTTACGATACTTAAAAGGCCGTTTTTTTAAATAAAAAATCCTGCATTCTTTCGGCTTCCATCAAAAACAAACCCATTCTTCTCTCTTTCGCCCTGACAATCGATCCCATTAAGCTCCTGGTGAGGCTATTCCAGCTTACAATAAACCGACCATTCCGATGTAACTAAAACTCCTAGGATTAATCCGGCAAAACCCCGTAAGTTTCCTTTTACGATTACTTAACGGTTTAATACGCATGAACGACAACAAAGCCAGTTTGCTTATTACTGGAGGTGCAGGTTTTATAGGCTCTAATCTGGTAGAGTACTTCCTGAATGATGAGCGAATTTCATTGGTACGCGTGCTTGATGATTTAAGCACCGGATATATGGAGAATATCACCGAGTTTATGAACCATCCAAAGTTTGAGTTCATACAAGGCGATATCTGCGACTATGAAACATGTATTGCTGCTACAAAAGGCATCGATAAGATCTCTCATCAGGCCGCGTTGGGTTCGGTGCCCCGTTCCATCAACAATCCGATGCGAACCACGGAGGTAAACATACTGGGAACGGTAAACATCTTGCATGCCGCTAAAGAGAATACGGTTAACAGGGTTGTTCTGGCTTGCAGCTCAAGTACCTATGGAGACCACCCTGATCTTCCCAAACAGGAAGACAAGATTGGTAAACCCTTAAGTCCATATGCGGTCACTAAGTATTCGGTGGAACAATTTGCTGATGTATTCAACAAAACCTACGGACTGGAATACATTGGTCTGAGGTATTTCAATGTGTTTGGTCCAAAGCAGAATCCCAATAACCCATACGCAGCCGTTATTCCCATTTTCTGCCAGGCTGTATTAGATGGAAAAAACCCGGTCATTAATGGTGACGGAGAAACAAGCCGTGATTTCACCTACGTTGATAACGCCGTATATGCGAACGATTTAGCTTTGTTTGCAACGAACAAAGACGTGATTAACGAAATCTATAATGTGGCCTGCAACGATCGTATCACCCTCAATAAGATGGTCGATGTGCTGGAAACCATCAGTGGAAAGGAAGTATCACCAGTGTATGGACCTGAGCGTATTGGCGATATAAAACACTCCGAGGCAGATATCACCAAGATTCAAACCCGGCTGGGCTACCAACCTAAGATGTACTTTGCAGAAGGATTAGCAAAGGTATACGATTGGTATGCTTCTGAATCCTATATATAGGAATAAGAGAAAAGGCACGTTTCTGGTTCAGGCTTGTTAACCGGTACTCCAAAAGGCATGCCCATAAAAAAAGCCATACCTAAAGGCATGGCTTTATATAATCAGGAATTGACCTGGCTATTAGATGAAGCTCAATACAGACTGAGGTCCGCTATTGGCCTGAGCCAATGCAGAGGTTGCCGTCTGCTGCAGGATCTGAAGTCGTACCGATTCACTCTGTTCTTTGGCGAAGTCGGTGTCCATAATCCGGCTTTTTGCTGATTCATTCGCGCTAATAGACTCAGATAGCGTCTCTTCACGTACAGACAATGAAGACTGGGTAATACCTATATCATTTACCCGCTCACTCATCGCATCAATCGCGCCATCAACGGCAGCGATGAAGCTTCTGAAGTCAGAAGAATTCGCATTTGTTCTGAATGTAATACTACCCTGATCAGACGCTGTTGCCGCGGTAACGTTAACACCGGAACCATCGGTATATCCACCGTTCGTAGCATCACCAGCGTTCGTGGCTCCACCGAATAGAGAACCCACATTTACGGCATCAATCGTAGCGGTAATGGTATCTTCTGCACGCTCACCTACCTGGAAGGTTAAGGAAAGGCTACCGGTGTTATCCGTGCCTGAACCATTCAACAGGTCGATGTTCTGGAATACGGTCTGGTTGGCGATATCGTTAATATCGTTACCCAGAGCAGTTATCTGATCACCGATAAAAGCGCGCTCCGTAGCTCCAAGCGTATCGTTGGCTGCCTGAGTGGCCAATCCTTTCATTTCCACCAATCCATCTACGATGGTGTCGAAACTGGATTCTGCAATATCCAATACGGACTTGGCATCGCCCACATTCTGCATAGCTTGTTCCAGACCTGCTACCCGACTTCTGAGTTTTGTACCGATGGAAAAACCAGCGGCATCATCTTCTGCTTTGTTGATTTTCAGACCGGTCGACAACCGGAGTCGGCTGTCGGCTAGATCTCTGTTCACCTTATTAAGGGATAGCTGGGCATCCAACGAATTCACGTTGGTATTCACTCTGTTTAGATCACCGAAACTTGACATTTATACTACCTCTTGGATTATTTTAATTTTTTTAGATAAAGCTCAATACGGCCTGAGGTCCGCTATTGGCCTGAGCCAGTGCTGAAGTAGCCGTCTGCTGTAGAATCTGAAGTCGTACCGATTCACTTTGCTCTTTGGCAAAGTCGGTATCCATGATCCGGCTTTTTGCTGATTCATTCGCACTGATAGATTCAGATAACGTTTCTTCCCGTACAGAAAGAGACGACTGCGTGATTCCGATATCATTTACTCGTTCAGACATACGGTCAATCGCCGTATCTACTGCACCGATAAATGATCTGAAATCGGCTGCATTTGCTGTGGTAGCAAAGGTAAACGCACCCTGAGAAGATGTGGAAGCAGATGAAGCTACAATAGCTCCGGCAGTAGCACCTAATTGATAGCTTGCTCCTGTACCATTCGAGAATAAAGAAGCTACGTTCACGGCATCGATGGTAGCCGTAATGGTATCTTCTGCACGCTCACCTACCTGGAAGGTTAACGAAAGGTTGCCCTCGTTATCTGTACCACTCAGTAATTCGATATCCTGGAATACCGTCTGATTGGACACTTCGTTGATGTCGCTTCCAATAGCTGCTATCTGGTCACCGATAAAAGCGCGCTCTGTAGCACCTAAGGTTTCGTTGGCTGCTTGTGTGGCCAATCCTTTCATTTCCACCAGTCCATCTACGATGGTATCGAAACTGGATTCTGCAATATCCAATACGGACTTGGCATCACCCACATTTTGCATAGCTTGTTCAAGACCTGCTACCCGGCTTCTGAGTTTGGTACCGATGGAAAAACCAGCGGCATCATCTTCTGCTTTATTGATCTTTAGACCTGTTGACAACCGGAGTCGGCTGTCGGCTAAATCTCTGTTTACTTTGTTTAGCGATAGTTGTGCATCCAACGAATTCACGTTGGTATTCACTCTGTTTAGATCACCGAAACTTGACATTTATAATACCTCTTGAGTTGTTGTTGTCTCTCGACAGACTGTTCAGTTGCTAAACTTATCGTTGCCAAAACAGGCGTCTTAAATTTTAATCTTAAAAAAAATTAAGACACACTCTTTTTCTCCTACATACTGTTTTTTAATAACTTAAAGATCTTAAAAAAAGATCGTTTTTTACCCTTTCTAAAAAAAGCGGAAAAAAATTCCGTTTTAACGAGCGTTTATGTCAACCTTTTCTGCGTAATGTCAGCTTTTTCAAGAACCGGCATGTTTTCTACTATATGTTTATAGTGCTTGTACGTGGTCATGGTTCGCGCCCTTGCAACAAGTGAACAGAACCGGATATAGAACACTCAGCCGATACAAAACCAGATAATGTAACCGATTAACTCTCCGATACGTATTTTGCCGCGGTCGTATTTCTGTTAATCCAAGTCATCCATTGCATGAAAAACATACTGGTAGTCATCCTTTGCATACTCCCACTTAGCCTTTTCGGGCAGAAGAACAGCAACTCCAGTCTTCCAGCCGCGGCTCAGGTTCAGATAGACTCCCTGTTCTCCGCGTTTGATCGCCTGGATTCACCAGGATATGCAATCGGAATCTCCAAATATGGAAACACCCTCTTTAAAAAAGGATACGGAGCTGCGAACCTGGACTACAACATTCCAATCGATCCTAATTCGGCGTTCAGCATTGCTTCAGTCTCTAAACAGTTCACAGCCGCCTGTATCGCTTTGCTCATTCTTGACAACCAGCTATCCCTGGAAACTCCGGCTTCGCAATTTATACCGGAGTTGACCAAATATGCCGATACCATCCGGGTTAAACATCTTATTTACAATACCAGTGGACTAACCGATTATCACCGCCTGGAACGTGCAAGTGGAAAATCGTGGGTGACCTTTAATTATTTTGATATTGATGAAGCTATTTCAACTTCTCTGAATGAACAAGCCCTTCAGTTTACCCCTGGTGATCGCTGGGACTATTCCAATGTAAACTTCATGCTGCTTACCAAAATCGTTGAAGAAATAAGCGGATTGCCCTTTAGCGAGTTTGCCCGAAAGCGATTGTTTGAACCCCTGGGCATGACTCATACGCTCATTAACGACGATATCACCCAGGTGATACCGCAGCGGGTTACCCCGTATAACATCAGGACAAAAGAAAACATAAACGGATATGCTACCTATGGAATAACAGTAAAGCCAGTGGGTGAATACATCCAGCATCCAAGAACTTCTCCCCATTATGGTGGCAGTGGTGTGGTGACAACGATCAATGATTTGATCACATGGAGTACCAATATGACCACGAAAGAATTTGGTGGTCAGGCATTTTATGATTTGATGCACAATACACCAACCTTTAACCATGATAGAAATAACCAAGCGTTTGGCTTGTACATGGGCGATTTCAACGGACGGAGAATTGTAGCCTGGGATGGTGGAGATTGGGGAATCAGCTCTCAATTGATGCGATTCCCGGACCAGGGAGTGGCCATTATTGTATTATCTAATCTTGGGTCAGGAGAGGCATACCGTAAGGTAAACAAGATAGCGGAAATCTTACTGAACGAAGGGGTATTGGAATAAAATGAATGATCGTTAGCTGGTATTGGCTATGCTATGACTTCTTTCCTTTCACACCGGTTTCTTCGGTTTTGGTATAGCTTGTCTTAGCATTTAACCAGTACCATCAAAGATTTGCAAGGCAATACAAAGCCGTCTCTGCGTTTACATTCATGACACTGGATGGGTGAGTTGCTTCTTTTCGGGAATATCAGACAAAGAAACTCCTATCTTATTCTCTGTCTATATATACCTAAATACAAATGAGTTACGTATGAGATTTCTGTTCATTCTTCTATTC
>JBCBST010000176.1:0-5428 GCA_039819115.1 Bacteroidota bacterium | reverse complement strand
GCGGTAGAGTAGGTCGCCGCCTTACCTTTTTTTCCCACAAGCCCCGACTATATAACCATAGCGGGGCTTGTCTTTTTGGTAGAATAACGTAATTACGCTTTGTAAGAAACGTTATTCCACTCATAATACTTAGTTATGTAGTACGTGCATTGATTGCGTATATTAGTAATCAAATATTAAGGTAGGTTATTAGATTTTGGATTTCTCAACGTTTCTGAATAAGTATAAAGAAAAGCTTTCCCATCTCTTTTCTAAGAACAGTGCATCTAACGAGAGGACATTAAACCGTGGTTTTGAAGGACCCGAACATGATCAGATTATGGAGTTAGTGCCACTTAAGGCATTTATTCCTACTCAGTTCGGAGGCTTTGGAGGGCATACTGCTGAAGCTCTGGCTATGCTCGAAGCTTCTTCTTATGAATCTCTCCCTCTTGCACTCATGATGGGAATAAACGGTGCACTATTCACCCAACCTGTTGCTCGTTTTGGAGATGAAGTGGCTAAAAACAAGGTGCTGAAAAGTATAGCCATGGATAAGAAAATGGGTGGCCTGATGATAACAGAGCCGGATTTTGGTTCTGATGCCCTCAAAATGCAAACCTCTTCCTTAATAGGTAAGGGTGATGGACACTACCATGTACATGGTACGAAGCATTGGGCTGGCTTAACAGGAGCGGCCGATTACTGGTTGATTACAGCTCGCGAGCAAGACCAGAATGGAGATTTGGGAAGGGATATCTCATTTTTTATTCATGAAACTTCAAATGGTGGGATCGAAGTAGAAGAGTATTTCAACAATCTTGGGTTGTACATGCTTCCATATGGTCGCAATAAAATTGATATCCGGGTTCCTCAAACTCATAAGCTTAAGCCACAGTCTACGGGCGTTACTATGATGCTCGATATTCTGCACCGTAGCAGACTGCAATTTCCTGGTATGGGCATGGGATTTCTCCGTAGAATGATGGACGAGGCTATTGATCACTGTAAAGAGCGCTTTGTAGGCGGTCAAAGCCTTTTGAACTACGACCAGGTAAAACATCGTATTTCTGAAATGCAGGCTTATTTCACGGTTTGTTCTGCCATGTGCCATTATACCAGTTCAAAAATCTCCTTGGATATTGATACTTCAAGAATGGATGTAGCGGCTAATGCAATTAAAACAGTAGTAACTGATTTTATGCAGAAGGCATCCCAGTCTCTGCTTCAACTAACCGGAGCAAAAGGATATCGGTTGGATCATATCGCAGGACGTTCTGTAGTAGATTCACGACCTTTCCAGATTTTCGAAGGATCAAATGACATTCTATACCAACAGATTTCAGAATCGGTATTAAAGAACATGCGTAAAGTCCGAAACTTTAACCTGTATGATTATTTAAAAGCTTCTGAACTTACAGAACAGGTTTCTGACCGCTTCAAGGATTCCTTAGACTTTGATCTTGACTTAAAAATGCCCCAGCGAAAGCTTGTCGCACTAGGACAGGCTATTGGTAGAATCATATCCATGGAATTTACCATCAACTTGGAAGACGTGGGCTTTAATCAAGCATTGATTGCAAATGCCATGGCAACCATGGAAAGCGAGGTTAACAGTATTATCTGTAACTTCAAGCATGCAGAAGATGCGGCTATCGTGGATGATTACCTGTCAAACAGTTCGTGGCTTGCTCTTTCAAAAGTGAATGCGATCTAAACTTGTAGTACTTACCGGGGCCGGTATCAGTGCCGAAAGCGGGCTATCTACTTTCAGGGATGCTGGCGGTCTGTGGGATGGCTACAATGTATATGATGTTGCTTCCATCGATGGATGGAACAGAGATCCTGAAAAAGTGCTCGAGTTTTATAACCTCAGGAGAAGCCAGGCCTTTTCTGCCTCTCCCAACGAAGCTCATCTGGCTCTTGCAGAAGCCGAACAGATACTAGACGTTTCTGTGATTACTCAAAATGTAGATCAACTACATGAGCGAGCCGGTTCAAGCCAGGTCATTCATCTTCATGGTGAATTATCGAAAGCACGTAGTTCTGTTCACGAACACCTGGTTTATGAGATCGGAGAACGATCGATCCACATGGGGGATAAAGCCGAAGATGGTAGCCAGTTACGGCCCCATATTGTGTGGTTTGGTGAGGCAGTCCCCATGATGGATATAGCTATTCAGGAAATCATGAATGCCGATGCGTTACTGGTGATTGGAACTTCACTGACTGTCTATCCAGCAGCCGGGCTTATTGATTTTGCAGAAGGAATTCCAAAATGTATCGTGGATACTGGTTCGCATATGCCTGTTTCGGAAGACACAACATGGAATCACATTCAAAAAAGTGCTGCCGTAGGCACCAAAGAAGCGCTACAGTTTTTATTTTCTTGTTTGAATGTCAACTAAGTAAACCAGGCCGCTACCTATAGCCAGCCACGGATTTCTAACTGTCTACATTTTTATCAATTTAGTTTTCCATTATGAACAATACAGAGCTCACGGAAAAAGAATTTATTAAAGAGTTTATTGCACCGTACATAAATCTGAAGCATACGTTTCCATGGTTGTCACATCTCCATAACGGACAGGCTGAAGACACTATACTTGGGCTTTCGAAGGAAGAGCTTAGCAGTTTGCGAGAACTCCATACCAAGCTGGTCAAACAAGCGGCTTTGGAATTGTTAAAAGACGATGAGATTACGGACTTGCTGGAGCAGCTATCTTTTAAAGGAAGCGAAACCTTTCTTGTACTTGGCGATTCCAACTCCCTTCATCCATTGAGCTGGTTTTATATCCTGGAGGAATTTCTGAATATTGCTACGGAACGGGCAGATTTCCGGTTCATCAATTCAAGCGTGCATCAACAGACCACATCAGAAGCGTTAAGAATGCTGGATCAACACGTACTCGCCTTCGAACCCGACTGGGTGTTTGTTGAGTTGGGACGGTTTGATATTCAGCGACTACCGTTTGCTACCGACCGGACATTGCTTCCTCTTTCCGAAACCTGGGAGAATCTGAATACGATCCAGGAGGTGCTGAAGTCAGAGATTTCCAATCCGCTCATCTGGATTACCCCAACTCCTGCTATTACCGAACTACTGGATGAATTTCCAATGTATACGTACGATTTAGATAGCAAAGATATGGCTCAGGTGATACAGCTTGTTGCTGGAAAAGAGGGAGTAATCATTGATCCAACAGGTAACCGAATGGGGAACAATCAACCGGATGCCTGGAACTATCTAACCGATGGCATCCATCATTCGGTAGTTGGTCATACTAAAACGGCCCGTCTGATTATTGAGCGATTAGCTCAAAAAGATTCGCAAGCCACGGGAGCTTAGCCGAGGGCTAAAAATTCAGTTTCAGGTTTACCAAATCTACGGTTGGAACAATTCGGGCAGAGAGGGTTGAGTTTGTTGCTTCAATGGTTCGCATCATGGAAGGATTAACAAAACCCACCGAGTGATTTTGAAACTGTGCTGTAAGCAATCCCGGAGCCTGTCCCGGGTCGAACACACTGGCTGTTCGCGGCGCTGTTGTTCGTTTTGATAATAAAAAGCTATCAACCAAACCAAAGCCAAAACCGGCCCAGGCACCTATTCCGGCACCATATTGAATGCCATCCACTAACGGTTCATTGGCAACCAGCATTACAGCGGTCACCACGATTGCTCCCGCACCAGCGCCATATACCGTATCCAGGAGGATGATAATGCTACTGTTATTCCCATCATTAAAAAAACCGGACACCAATAACTGATTTCCTTTGGAATAGCTCACATCATATACGCCCATCCCAATTCCATACAGCGTACCTGTACCAAGTCCAACCCGAAGAGGTGCCAAATCAGCATCGTCTGTAAGAGCCATGACGGCACCACCTAATGCCAGCCCGTTTAAAGCTCCATTCAGGGTGTTACCACCTATTATTTGAACCGACTGTGCGCTTAAAGATTGAGAAACAATGACACTAAAAATGAGGCTGATGAAAAGCTGTTTGTGCATAGTAGGGTAATAAGGTTAAGTCGAGCAAAGGTAATTATTCCAGTATGGGAATACCAAAATCAGCGAGGATTATTTAACGTGACGGGTAATACCTTACCATTCATTAATTGATGTGCAGTTAACGTGAAGTGTGCGATAAATGCTCCGATTTGATCCGGGCTCACAGGAGCCTGAACCCCCGGAAAAGCTTCTTCGAGCATATCGGTTTGTATTGCACCCAGACACAAACAGTTAACCGCTATTTCATCGGGCTCAAACTCCACGCTTAATAACTCGGTGAGAATAGATAATGCTCCTTTTGTCGCGCTATATGCCGATAGACCAGGATACTTTTTTGATCCCTGAAATCCAGCCATACTTCCAATATTAACCACATGACTTTTCGGTTTAAGAAAGGGTTTCAGTTTAGTTAAAAGGTGAACCGGAGCGTATACGTTAATCTCCATTAACGACCGCCATTCCTCAAGTGAAGTCTCCGTAAACGGCTTCATTACAACTTGTCCCGCATTATTGATCAAGCCGTCAAGTCCGTTAATAGAGTGCACAAGGTCAGATAACTGCTGAATGTCTTCTTCTTTCGTCAAGTCAGCCGGTACAGTGGTAAGCTTACCGGCCAGGTTTTTCGATTCTTCAGCTAACTGTGTCAGTTTTTCTTCAGAACGGGCAACGGCGATCACATGATGTTCTTTTAGAAGGTGAAGAGAACTACTACGACCGATTCCACGGCTGGCTCCGGTAACAAGAATTGTTTTCATCGTGAATGGGGTTAAATTGTTTGTATAAAGTACGTAACTAATTCCATGATTAAATCCTGTAAGCGGATTGATAAAAGCGCTTTTTTAGTAGTATTATCAACACCTAATTAAATTTTGGCTGGCTATGAACGCGCCTACATCCCGAACCATTGTCCCAGAGAACATACGTAATCTAAACGGGTATGTACCTGGGAAAACCATAGCAGAAGTACAGGAACAATATCGTCCTGACCGAATCTCTAAGTTAGCCTCTAATGAGAATCGGCTGGGCTTTAGTGCTGATGTGGAGCCCGCCGTTCAACAAGCATTGCGAACCATACAGGATTATCCGGATCCGGTATCTAAACGATTGGTTTCCAAAATCGCTGAAACAAATCAGGTTTCTGAATCTCAGGTACTGGTGGGAGCAGGATCTGAGAGTATAATTTCGATTTTATGCAGAACCTTTTTTCTGAATAAAGAGCATGCGATAACCTGTTCCACTACATTTGTAGGATTCTTTGTTCAGATAGGCGTTCGTGGAGTTCGCCTTAAAAAAATTCCTCCCACATCCGATTTCAGGTTTGATGTTAAGGCTATCGTGAATGCCGTTGATGCGCATACCAAAATGATATACATCGCCAACCCCAATAACCCTACCGGTACCTACATCAACAGATCCGAATTTGAATGGATGATGGA
>JBCBST010000175.1:0-5438 GCA_039819115.1 Bacteroidota bacterium | reverse complement strand
AATCGCTGAACGATCCATTAATTCACTCAACCAAATTCGTATTGAACAAAAGCTGGATAATGACCGCTTTTTCTTTTCCGATGATGCCGAGCAAGAAGCCACTAACTACGGATACACTCATTTGAACTATTCTGTTGGCTGGACCAGAACCATTTCAGGCCCGGTAAAGCTTAATGTAAGTGGTGGCGTTTCCCCCCTGTTTTTGCTTACGCTGAATGATGGCCGGTCTACTACGATCGAAACCGTACGGTTTTCTCTTGAACCTACCTTCTCGGCCACATTGTTTGTAAGTGTGAACCCAAACGACTATCTCGATTAACAGAAGACCTATCCATTCTCCTTATCTGGTCTCCCTGTTCATATCTGCCGTTCGTCGTTTACATACACTAATCGCAAGAGACTACCGCTCATCCCTGTTATACGGTCTTCTGTCGGAGATAGAAAAGGTATGGGATCACAACTCCTTAACCTTGATGCATACCCTAACCTTAGTCGCTAACATGAAGACCCACCCTTTAATTTTGATACTGATACTATGCTGCACCTGGCCTGCTTTTGGGCAGGAACGTACCGGAGCACTAACCGGCTCTGTTGTGGATGCCGAAACCTTTGAAGCACTTATTGGAGTGAATGTATTCATTAAGAATACAACCACAGGTGTTGCTACTGACGCAGACGGTTTTTTTACGCTGGATGGTTTAACACCGGGCGTGTACAACATTGTTGCTCAGTATGTTGGATATGAGACTAAACCCATTCCTGATGTGGTTATCGGATCGAATCGAACGGTGGAGCTTACCATACAACTTAATCCCGCTACCATTCTGGGCGATGAAATAACGGTATCGAGCGGTTATTTTTCAGAGACAGGAACCAGTGGAATTGGTAAAGTCTCCTTTTCTGCTGAAGAGTTGCGCCGTTCTCCGGGAGCAGGACAAGAACTGGGTCGTGTGATTAATGCACTACCCAGCGTAGCATCGAGGGGAGAAGTAAGCCAGGATTTACTGGTACGGGGAGGCAGCCCCAGCGAAAACGGATATTTCATTGATAATATCCCGTTGCCTGATGTTCGCCATTTCCGAACCCAGGCCGGACAGTCAAACGGTCCTATTGGTGTGGTAAACACGGAATTGGTTTCCGATCTCGACTTTATAGCAGGCGGATTCTCATCAAAATTCGGTGAAAAGATGTCGTCTATTTCCGACATCACCTACCGGGATGGAAACCGGACCCGCTTACGGGGTGATGTAGGTCTGAACCTGGCCGGCTTTAACGTTAACATGGACGGTCCGGTAAATGCAGCCAAAACAACCAGCGTACTGTTTTCGGTACGTCGCAGTTACCTGGATTTGATTGCGGATGCCATTAATGCTGGTGGGGCGCCTGCTTTTGGTGATGCCCAGGCTAAAGTCACGTTCAACCCAAATGCAGATAACAAGATCATTGTGCTTAACATCTTTGGCAGCAGTTTGTTCGAAAGTAGCCTGGATGATGCACGCGAAGAAGGATTTGCAGATGCGGCCCGTCTTCAAAACGACCAGAATACAACCGGTATTAACTGGCGCAGACTATGGAATAATGGGTACACAAATACCTCGCTCACCTATTCTTACCGCCGGCAAACCGAGTTATTAAGAGACGTAACTACAGAAGAAGCCTCCATCGATTTTGGCACCGATGAGCAAATGGCCACCTTACGATCGGTCTCCTTTTACCGGTTTGCGAACTCAAGTACCCTGGAGTTTGGGTTAGAATCGATGTTTGAACGCAGTGATTTCGATTACTTTATCGCTTCGGAAGTAAATGAATTCGGTGAAACCCGTCCTGATTTTAACCGAAACGACGATGTAACAGGTGTTATCACTTCTGTATTCGCCGATTATTCTCTTCGACCTCTTTCCCGTTGGTCGATCACGCTTGGGGGGCGGGTTCATCATAACTCGTTCAACGACGACATTAATGTGGCACCCCGCCTCAAAACCCGATATGAACTCACTCCACGACTGGGGGCCAACTTTTCAACCGGTATATTTTACCAGGCGCTACCCCGCTTCCTCATTTCCCAAAACGACAACCTGGCGAATCTGAGAAGCACGCGGTCTAATCACTTCATTGGCGGGCTGGACTATCTTCTTACCTCAGATACCAAACTGAGTGTAGAAGTATTCGAAAAACAATATTTCAACGCCCCCATCCTTCCGGAAAATAATGATCTGAATGATCGTCGGTATGTACTCGATGCTTTTGGTTCCTTTTATGATGTACTGGAAGATAACGGCCGTGCGTGGTCCCGCGGGGTAGAGATCCTTCTGCAAAAGAAACTGGCGGTTAACTTTTATGGTATGGTTTCCGGTTCTTACTTCCGTACCCGTTACCGAGATTTTAGCGGAGACTGGCAAAACCGTGATTTCGATAATCAATTCCTGTTCAACGTGTTAGGTGGATACCGTCCTAACGATATATGGGAAATGAGTATACGATGGACCATTCTTGGTGGCCGACCCTTTACCCCGGTCGATCCGGTGGCTTCGTTACAGCAAGGCACCCAGATACTGGACGAAACGCGATTCAATGACGATCGGTTACCCGCATTTCATTCCCTGTATGTACGTGTAGACCGGAGATTCTTTCTCAATCGGACGAATATTGTGGGTTTTGTTGAAATCTGGAACGCCTACAACCGGGCTAATGTAGATCAACAATTCTGGAACGTAACCAATCAGCAAGTCGACGAAGCCACTCAGTTCAGTTTATTGCCCGTTGGGGGCTTTAAGTTTGAATTCTAAGCTCCTTTTTTGCATCATTCTTTCATGTCAACATCCACAACACCGATCGTAACTCCTTATTTTAAAACAATCTTATTTGGATTGTGGGTGTTTTTTACCATAGCATTCGGGGTAGCCAGCACCTGGATCTTCTCTCAGCTCATGCCTGACAATAATGAGATGGGAGTCGATGGGTTTATGTACTCTGCGGTGTATGCCGGGTGCTTTATCTCGTTGTTTGGTATTACCTGGAAAACCTACAATCGCTGGTTTCCTATTCATAAACCCTTCAATCTCGTGTACCATGGGCTGATGCAATCCCTTAATTCGTTAGTGGGGTTTACTATTGGGTTTTTTATCACTCAGAGCCTGCATGCTGTATTGACCAAGGTCGAAGAAGCAGATCAAACCAAGTCAGAAATCGGACTCGCTGTGATCGCCATGTTTTGTCTGATTGGTACATTAATGACCAATGGGTATTTCTACGCTTCATCCTATTTACGCCGATCGCTTGAAGCAGAGAAAATGCGTTCCGATTCGGAATTAAGCGCCCTTCGTTCGCAGATTAACCCTCATTTTCTGTTTAACTCTCTGAACTCCATTGCGGCACTGGTTCGCATAGATCCCAATAAAGCAGAAGATGTAACCCAGGATCTTGCCGATCTCTTTCGTTACACCCTTCGGGCCAGCGATCGGGCTGTGGTTACTCTTCGCGAAGAGCTGGAAACGATAGAATTATATGCAAATATTGAAAAGGCCCGGTTTAAAGAACGCCTCTCCTTCGTGGTTCAGGTACCAGAGCATTTACTCAGCATACAAGTTCCTATTCTTGTTCTTCAGCCCCTGGTCGAAAACGCCATTAAACACGGGGTCAACAAAAAAGAAGGCAAGCACCAGGTAGATATATCCATCCATGCCTTTAGCCCGGAACTGCTGGAAATTAAAGTGATGGATACCGGGCCCGGATTCCAGTTACGCCAGTTTGAAGAGGTGATTGAGAAAGGCACAGGGCTTACCAATGTGTTTAAGCGCCTTCGGCTGCATTATGGTGAACAAGTGGATGGAAGCATTCTTGATAACGGCATAGCACTTCGCATTCCGTACGATGCCAGCTCCATTACACCACTGGAACAAAAGGATCAATCCAAATCAAACTCTGTTCATACTTATGAAAGCGTACCTGGTTGATGATGAATCGCTGGCCAGAGAGCGACTCCGGTCACTTCTCAGTCATGCAGAGACAAACCTTGAGATTGTAGGTGAGTCTGGTACGGCCACTGAAGCTATCGAGGAGATCAACCAGCTAAAACCGGATGTGGTTTTTCTGGATATCGAAATGCCCGGATTAGATGGTTTTGATGTGGTAAGTCTCATAGATAACCCAAAACCTTATATCATTTTTGTTACGGCGTACGATCAATATGCAATCAAAGCATTTGAAGTCTACGCCCTCGACTACCTCACCAAACCGGTGCGTCTTGAGCGACTTAACGAGAGCCTGGCCCGTTTATCCCAGCTAACCACCACAATCAAACAGCACCAGTCTGCCGCCTTTGAGCAAGCCATTCAGGAAAAACAAAAACAGCCACTGGAAGTACTTACCGCTAAGCGGGGCACTCGTATTTTTGTACTCGACCTGAGTGATATTCTCTACATCGAAGCAAAAGAAAAACTGGTCTACGCACATACCGAAGCTCAGTCTTACCGTTTGGATCATACCCTGGACAAGCTGGAAGAACGCCTTCCTAATGATCACTTTATACGATCTCATCGGTCGTACCTGGTCAACGTTCGTTTCATAAAGGAACTGATTCCCTGGTTTTCGGGCACCTACGAAGTAAAATTAAGCAACGGAACACAGCTCAGTGTTTCACGTCGCCGGGTAAAGGAAGTAAAAAACCGAATCGGTCTGGCTATGTAGGCTTGTGCTACATGCCGTCTTCACAAAGCCTGCTCTTATGACCTTATCAATTATCAAATAGCGTTTTCATTTGATGGTAGAATACTTCGCTTTTTTCGCTGTTTCCTACTTCCGCTTTATGCATTCGATGTACTAACCCGGTGGAGTCAACCAGGACGGAGATTGGATTAACTAATTCGAAATCAACGTTAAATATATTCTGCTGTGGATCTATCACAGTGTATTCAAAATCTGCCCCAAACATGCGGGTTAAATACGTTGGTGCACGCTGAGTTTGTAAATACACTTTGAAAGCGTTGTTGTTTTCCTCTCTAAAGGCATTTAAAAATCTTACCTCATCCTCCATACAGGATTGGCACCCCTGATCAGAAAAGAACACCAGGAGACTAATTGGTCTATCCGGTATTTCTACTTCTTTATTGGAGAGATATACTTTCGTACGATCAACCGTTTCTAACTCCCAGCTAACGGGACGGTTAGTCGAGCTCAATTCGTCAATAAGCCTGTTTTTCTGATGATTGTTGTAGAGCAACCAACCATTTAGAACCACCAGGACAAAAATAATGGCTGTAAGTTCTGTTTTCTTCATGGTTACTTGCCATAGTGAAACTTATAGATAGCATCATGAGCATAGCTTAATCCAAAAATGATCGAGTCTTTTTCATTTACGGTGATTCCATCAATATCAAATTGTGAAGGAATGGTATATACCACCTGGGGCACTCCCTGCCAATCTAATACTTGTATATGTG
>JBCBST010000174.1:0-5522 GCA_039819115.1 Bacteroidota bacterium | reverse complement strand
TACACCCAGTTTAAGCCAGAGTGAACGATCAACTGAGGATGCTTTCTTTGCATCGAGATCGCCCAACTTCAGATCGGGCTCATAACCGATGGTGGTTAACAGTTCTGCAATGGCTTTTAACGATGTTTTGGTCGGATCGAAACGCAGGGTAAGTGTGCGTTTCATAAAATTTACGGAGCCCTGAATAATACCGGCATCAATGCTCTGCAGGTTTTCGAGCAGCCATACACAGGATGTGCACTGGATGTTCGGAATGCGTAGTGTAAGCGCAGCGGATCGACCGTCGGTGAAAGAAAGGAGTTGTTGTTGAACCTGAATATCATCCAGGAACTCAAAGCGTTTACGCGAAATGCCAGAGGCCGGAGTTTTGGGGGCAATCGTATCAAAGCTATAGTAGTCGCATAATGCATGATCGGCCAATAGCTCATACACGGTTTTGCAACCTTGACAGCAAAAGGTTAATTCCTCAGCCTGTACAGCCTGAGAAGAGCACGGTTCACCACAATGTGAACACGTTTGTTGAGCTATGGCCTCTTTTTCCACGTTCATTAAAACAGCTTACCCGAGTTAAATACTTGCTCCATTTGTGAAGGAAAGGCGTACATCGAACCAGTCTTGAGACATGATCTTTGTGATGTCACTGAAGGTGGTTGTTTGCAGCCATTCTTTAATCTTTTCACGCTCAATACTCCAAATATGATGGAACGGGCAGGCTTCAATACTTCCACAACCCTCAATACCCATAAAACAGGAATTGAAAAAAGAGTCGCCATCTATAGCTGTTATTACTTCATAGACGGTGATGTCGTGCGTAGGTCTTCCTAAATAAACACCTCCATTAAGCCCACGCTGGGATTTAATCACCCCGGAAGGTTTAAGCTTGGAGAGTATCTGAGAAAGATAAGCCGCCGGGCAGTCCAAAGATTTGGCTAGCTCGGCGGCTGAAATAGCACCACCATCCGGATTCTTAGAGATCACGATCAATGCCGAGATCGCATATTGTGTGCCTTGAGAGAGTAATTTCATCCCGTGTTCCTATATCCTATATTCATATTCGAATATCCATATTAGATTTTAAGAACAACCTAGTTTAGAATCAATCTAATTTTCTCTGATTCTGAAAATCAGGTCGCTAATGCCGGTATCTGGGAAGAAAAAACGGAGGGGTTTTGGGGCCTTAAGTTATAGCGACTTGTCATTACCTCGCCATAGGCGCCGGTGCTTCGCATAGCGATAATATCGCCTCGTTGTAGCCCGGAAAGTTCAACCGACTTCCTGAAGGTATCAGAGCTTTCACAAATGGGTCCTACGATATCGTAGGTTTCGGGTGGTAAATCAGAAGTAAGTACTTCCATATGGTGTGTGGCCTGATAAAGGGCAGGCCGGAGCAGTTCCGTCATACCAGCGTCAACAATAGCAAATTTCCTGGTACGTCCTGGCTTGGTGTACAGCACTTTTGTGATGAGGCTTCCGCATTGTCCGACAACCGATCTTCCCAATTCAAAATGTAGCTGTTGATGGTTCTTTAAATTCATAGATGATTCAAACAACCCAAAGAATCGTTCAAAATCAGGGATGGGTTCGGCATCCGGTGCTTCATAGTTGATTCCAAAACCTCCACCCACATTAATTACCGTTAAGTGATGCCCCTGAGCTTCAATATGCTGGTTTAGTTCATTGGCTCGTCGAACCAGTTTTTGAAAGGGTTCAAGTTGGTTGATTTGAGAACCAATGTGAAAATGTATGCCGATGAGCTGAATATGATCCAGTTCATGAACCAACGTAAGGGCTTCAGCCAGGCTTTCTTCATTTATACCGAACTTGTTTTCGGAAAGGCCAGTGGTAATGTAGCGATGGGTTTTTGCATCCACATCAGGATTAATGCGAAGTGCTATTGGAGCAACCTGGCCTTTTTTTCCTGCTATTTCGTTAAGTACGGTGAGTTCTTCAATGGACTCTACATTAAAACAAAAAATGTTGAGTGAAAGCGCAAGTTCGATCTCTTGATCCGATTTTCCTACACCAGCAAATGCTATTTGATCAGGTGAGAATCCACCCTCAATAGCACGTTCAATCTCCCCCCCGCTCACACAATCTGCACCTAACCCGGCTTCCTGAAGGCGTTGTAAAAGCTGAATGTGGTTGTTTGCTTTCAGTGCATAATGAACATGAAATCCTTTGCTTAATCCCCATTTCTTCACTTGCCGAAGGGTGAGGTTCAACAGGTCCATATCGTAATAATAAAATGGGGTAGGTTGTTGATTAAAAAAATCGACGTGAGCTTCGGTAAACATGAATAGAAAACTTAAATCTGAAAATCTTTCGGGGCCAGCATGATAAGGGTGTCCCCAACTTGCGGAGTAGGAATATTATCAACGGAGTATAGTTCCGCATCTTTTGTAGAGGAGGCTAAGAGCAACGCATATGCCCTTGGACCATCGGTGGAATCCAACTTACGCAGATTGAACCCTTCAGGAACCTTCAGGGCTTCAATATGATACCCGCTTCCAATAAGTCGGGAGATGGTTTTGTACTCCAGATCCTGATGGAACAACGTTCGTCCCTTAAGTACACTTGAACTATCGGATTCTTGTTTGATGGAAGAAGACAGCGGGAGTTGAAAAATGCGCGAGCTTCCGAATTCTTCCGAAAACCGAAGGCAGGCTAGGGAATTGACTTCATCATTCGGAGTTAGTGCCAAGAGAGTACCTACGCCTTCAAGATCAAGCTCTTCTGTGGCATAATCGGATAGAATATTAGCCTGGTACGCGGTTAGCTCCTGTTCGTTCGCCTTCCTGATGTTTTCCTTGTTGGAGTCAACTAAAATTATTTGCTTGCCCAGGTCCTTAAGGATAGAGGCCATTCGTAATGCCCAATCGTGAGCACCCACGAACATCAATCCGGTTGGTCGGGGTTTAGCCACTCCCAGTAATCGGGTAACCGGACTTGCTGTAAGTCCATACACGGTAACGGTGGCTATGATCACCACGAAAGTATATGGTACCAGCCGATCGGCATCTGCAAATCCCTCTTGCTCCAGACGTAAGGCGAAGATGGCGGCAATCGCGGCCGCTACAATTCCCCGGGGAGCCATCCAGGAAAGAAACGCTTTTTCCTGAAGGGTTAATTTAGAGCCAATGGTAGAAGCAAATACCATAGCAGGTCTAACTATAAAAAACAGAGCAGCCATAAACGCAGCACTCGACCAATTGAAATAACTCAGGTGTTCTACCTTCAAGCGCGAGGCTAACAAGATGAAAAGTGCTGAGATCAGAAGTACCTGCAGGTTTTCTTTAAATTCTATGATGTGATGCACACGAACACTTCGCTGATTGGCGAGAGCTATACCCATTACAGTTACAGCAAGTAAACCCGATTCATGTTGAAGCATATTGGATGCAGTAAAGGCTGCGACTACCAACATCAACGTTACCGGGTTTTGGAGAAAATCCGGAATCCAGTGTTTTTTGAGCGTAAAATAGAGTATGCCGGCAGCCAGTAATCCAAAAAAGGATCCGTTTACAATCGTTGTTACAATGACCAGGCCTGCCTTTCCGGAAATGTTCTCAAAACCGCCTGAAAGGATAATCTCGAATACAAGAACCGCCATCATGGCACCAATAGGATCGTTTACAATGCCTTCCCATTTAAGAACGGAGCCTGCGGTTTCTGTGGGACGTACCTGACGCAACAGGGGTATAATAACGGTTGGGCCTGTCACAATAAGTATGGCTCCAAACAGAACAGATAATTCAAAACCCAGCTCCAGGAAGAGAAATGCTGCCAGTGCGGCCAATACCCACGTAACCAATACCCCTATGGTGATCAATTTAATGACCACTCCCCCGATTTGTCTAAACTCTGACATACGGAGGCTTAACCCGCCCTCGAAGAGAATAATGGCAACCGATATAGACACAAAAGGGCTAAGTAAATCGCCCATGAGTTCATCGGGGTTTAAAAGACCGGTAACCGGACCTGCAATAATACCACAAGCCAACAGCACGAGAATGGCAGGAAGCCTGGTTTTCCATGCAAGCCATTGAGCACTAACGCCAAAAACTACGACACCGGTAAGGCCTAACAAAATGTGTTCGCCCATATCTTGTATGGATTCAATTCGTGTTTAGAATTAGCCAGAATAGACAATAATTCTTTCAGATGCGTTCAAAAATGATGATTATGAGCTATTAGTTTACCTGAGTCCGAATATGTTGTATAGCTTCCGACAGGGTAAGGGAGGTTTCTTCACTTTTCGTCATATCTCTGAGTACGAAAAGACCAGTTTCCAGTTCATTATCACCTGCGATAAGTGCAAAGCGAGCCTGTTCCCGATTTGCTTCTTTCATTTGGGCCTTCATCGATCGTCCTTGATAATCGATAGTAACCGATAGCCCGTTATTTCTGATGGATGGCAACTGCTGAATACCCCAGTCCCGGGCCTTCTCTCCAAGTGTGACTACATAAACATCAAGAGCTTTCGGTTCTGCGAGCGTAATATTCAGTTCCGAACAGGCAATTAAGAGGCGTTCCATCCCGGCCGCAAAGCCTACAGCCGGCGTTGGTTGACCGCCAATTTCTTCCACCAATAAATCGTAACGCCCTCCACCTGCTAAGGCATCCTGAGAGCCAAGGTCGGAGCTTGTCAGCTCGAAGGCAGTACGTGTATAATAATCCATGCCCCGTACCAGGTATGGATCCAGCGTATATTCAATGTTAAGCGAAGTGAGCAATCGTTTCACTTCTTCAAAGTGGTTGGTTGATTCTTCATTCAGATACTCCTGGATAACCGGCGCCTTTTGAATAAAATCCTGATCTTCAGGTTCCTTGGAATCTAAAATACGCATCGGGTTGGTCTCGAACCGTTTCCTGGAGAGTTCACTTAACTGGTCCAGGTGCGGTTTAAGGTAGTTCTTTAGCGCTTCTTTGTAGCTTGATCTACTCTCGGGGTCTCCAACCGAATTGAGCTTGAGGGTGAAATTCTGTATCCCGATTCGTTTATAAATGCTCATCATAAATGAGATACATTCCACGTCGGCAAAAGGACCAGCCCCGCCGATCAGTTCGACTCCAAATTGATGAAACTGACGCTGCCTGCCTTTCTGAGGGCGTTCAGCCCGGAACATGGGGCCAATGTAATATAGCTTTTGCACTCCGCCACGTTGCTGCAAATGATGTTGAACAAAGGAGCGTACAACCGGAGCCGTCAACTCAGGCCGTAACACGTAATGACTGTCTCCCTTCTCAAAAGCGAAAATCTCTTTACTGACAATATCGGTTAGTTGTCCAAGTCCGCGTACGATGAGCTGTGTTTGTTCGAGAATCGGGGTTCGTATTTCTTCAAAACCAAAACGAGCAGCTTCCTTATGAATCAGGAATTCCAGTGCTCTCCAGGTGGGGGTTTCGTCCGGTAAAATATCCACCATACCTAGGTGGGTCGTATATTTGGTTTTGGCCATGGTTATCGGAGCCGTGCTTTAAGATGATAAAGGGTTTTGTCAATAATCCGGTTGATATCTTCT
>JBCBST010000173.1:0-5553 GCA_039819115.1 Bacteroidota bacterium | reverse complement strand
GTCTCTATCTAACCAAAAAAACCGCTAATCACGAAAGCATGGCTCAAGATCCAAATTTTGATATCAATCTTCCGCCACAGTTTGAAAAAGTCACGAAGAACATCCGGTATATTCTGATCGGATTTATCGCGTTGGTGGCTTTTTTTCAATCCTTCTTTACGGTAGAAACCGAAGAAGTGGGCGTTATAATGCGCTTCGGAAAATACGTTTCTGAAGCTAAACCAGGGCTTAACTTTAAAATACCCTTTGTTGACCAGGTTGAATTTGTGCCGGTACAGCGCCAACTCAAAGAAGAGTTTGGGTATCGCACAACAAACGCAGGAGTTAACTCAACCTACCGAAAAGCAGGTTACGGAGACGAATCACTGATGCTAACCGGCGATCTTAATCTGGCCGATGTTGAATGGGTTGTACAATATCGCATCAATAACCCATATAACTACTTGTTCAAGGTTCGTGAGGCCGACGAAACCCTTCGCGATATTGCAGAAGCTGCGATGCGCCAAATTGTGGGAGATCGTACGGTGAATGAGGTGTTAACGGTAGGCCGTGCCGAAGTTGCATCTGAAAGCGAGCTGATCATACAAGCGATATCTGATGAATATGAACTCGGCGTAAAAATTGAGCAGGTTGTGTTACAGGATGCCAACCCACCAGATCCGGTAAAGCCTTCGTTTAATGGAGTAAACGAGGCCGAACAGCAACGGGAAACACTCATTAACCAGGCACGGGCAGAATACAACCGCGTAATTCCAAGAGCTGCGGGTGAAGCTGAACAAACCATACAGCAGGCGGAAGGATATGCCC
The DNA here is from genome assembly GCA_039819115.1 of Bacteroidota bacterium. Taxonomy (GTDB): domain Bacteria; phylum Bacteroidota; class Rhodothermia; order Balneolales; family Balneolaceae; genus JBCBST01. The sequence continues at coordinate 4,746 of JBCBST010000173.1, read as the reverse complement.
TGGATCGGGTGAATACATCTCAGGGTGAGGTATCCCGGTTTAACGATCTGTATAACGAATATGTAAAAGCTCCCGACATTACCAAGCGACGGATTTATCTGGAAACCATGGAGGATATTCTTCCAAAGCTTGGCCAGAAAATCATTACCGATGAAGACGGAAACAGCGTAATCCCATTACTACAGCTGCAGATGCAGCAGGGAAAACGCTCCAATAACACCAACAATAACTAGGAGCGAAATCATGAAACAAATACGAGGAATTGCATTATTGATTGTGCTGGGTGTTGTTGGCATTGTGTTGCTGAATACCCTGTTTATTGTTGACGAAACAGAACAGGTTATCATTACCCAGTTTGGAGAGCCCAAAGGAGCTGCGATTACGGAGCCCGGGCTAAAATTTAAAACGCCATTTTTACAGGAAGCCAACTACTTTGAAAAGCGCTACCTGGAGTGGGATGGTGATCCCAACCAGGTTCCAACCAAGGATAAAGTGTTCATTTTTGTGGATACCTACGCCCGATGGCAAATAACGGATCCCTTGAAGTACTTTGAGCGGTTGGGTAACGAACGGGGAGCACAATCCCGGTTAGACGATATCCTGGATGGAGAAACACGAAATGCTGTGGCTTCCAGAAATCTGGTTGAAGTGGTTCGCAGTTCAAACCGACAACCACTCAGCGACGAGTCCATTTCTGACATTGTGGAAGATTCGTTAGAAGCAATCGAAGTAGGACGGGGCTCGATACAGGAAGAAATTGTTCGATTGGCCAATGAACGGGCCGCTGATTTAGGAGTCGCAGTACTGGATTTCCGATTTAAAAGAATCAATTATGCGGAAGAAGTGCGGCGAACGGTGTATGACCGAATGATTTCTGAACGAAACCGTATTGCGGATAAATTCCGGTCAGAAGGTCAGGGTGAAGCTTCCAGAATTAATGGGGAAAAGGAACGTGAACTCAAGCGTATTCAGTCTGAGGCTTTCCGGGAGGCCGAAACGATTCGTGGTAAAGCGGATGCCGATGCCGCCGCCATTTATAATGCGGCATACAATCGAAATTCCCAGGCACGGGAGTTGTATTCCTTTATAAAGAGTATGGAAGCGTATACGAAAACCTTCGATAGCAATACCTCCATTGTTCTTTCTACCGAAAGTGAATTCTATAAGTACCTGAATTCAATCGACAATTAATTCACAGACAACCAGCCCCGGAGAACCCGGGGCTTTGGTTGCTAAGCAGTTTACCCGTCACGTTCTGCGGGGTTGGGGACGTTCTGTTCCAGGGTGGTTATACTCCATACGTACAGCGGTTTATTTAAAGAGATCACGTACGTTCTTAACTGGTTCAACCAAGGTTTGCCTACGTTGAAACCCTCCCAGACAGGAGGCTTATGACGGTATATAGGTTCAAAACGGATTCCACGTACAACAAAAGCCGTATCAGATGCTAGCTCAGGAAACCAGTCCAGGCTTTTTGAGTGGTCATAATCAGCAGCGATTATGTGCGTTATCTTTTCGCTTTTCAGAGTGGATACCACGTTTGGTTCGGAATCAGTCAAGCGGGAAGAAATCTGATCGGTGCTGATGACGAGTTGCGGATTCCAGTGTGCATACACAAGTACAGTAGGGAAGTCGCACCAGATATTTGATTGATCATCAATCACTGAAGTAAGCTGTGTACCCAAAGTGCGTTCTAATTCAAGATTATAAGACCGGGCATAAAACAATACGCTATATAACGGAATAAGAAGCGTGAAAAGAGCAGTCATAAACCGTTGTACACCTCTTTTTTGAGCGATAATCCAAAAAGCAGTCAATACAGATAACGGAAACGAAGCAAGAAGCAGGTATTTGGGGTCAGCTCCATGAAAAAAGAAAAGAGAGGCGATAAGAAAAATCAGAAGAAAGCAGAATGTGCTATAGAGGGCCGGTAGGATAGGCTTAAAGGCTCTGGAATAGGTGAACCGATCCAGCCATTTTCTTTTAGCACCAAGCCACAACACAGGTAATGACGGGAATACAAGAAGAACCGCAAATAAAGCCTCTGCTATGCGGGGAAGCATTCCTCCGCGTTCAATAATTTCACTTGCACCAGACGATGAAGCATTAAATTTACTGGTCAGCCAAAAGAAAGGATCGTTAATCAGCATCCCGTTCCAAACGCACAACAGTGCAATTCCAATACTTAACCCGGTGAGTACTGCAAACGATGATTTTCTGAAACGCATAAGGAAAAGGACCAGAGCATATATTCCCAAAAACGCGGTAGCCTCATGCCGGGTAAGTGCTGAGATGGCGCAGAGCAGAATAATGAGGGCAGTTCGAGGTAGAGCCGGTTCTTTTTTAACGAAAAGAAAGGTAGCAGTTACTGTAACCAGCGCTAATCCCTCCGACATGTTAAATCCGCCGAAAAGAACAGGAAGAGGCCAAAGCAGGATAACAGCAACAAACAATGGAGAAGCCAGTTTCCGGGCATGTTTTTGAATCCAGAATCCGGCTAAACTCATATAGGTGAGTTGTAGTAGGAATGGAAGTACCGGACCGCTAAGCTTCAGTCCCAGCAATGCATCTTCGGCAAGCAGCAAAAAACGATATGCCGGCAGCCAGACCAGGTGCCGGTCTTTATAGTCGAAGTAAGTACCCAGCTCGTTCGTTTGTTGAATCATCCACAGGTTGTGATAGGCATCTCCCCAATACTCGCGACCTATCCAGAAAGCCCAAATCACCCTGATCAGAACAGATAAACATAAAATGAGGCCTAAAAAAAGCGTATGTTTTTTAAATCCGGCGTTCAACTCGATATCACCACTCATTTATTAAAGACAATCTGAACAACAGATGCCTGACAAGCTACTTAATTTCCTGATACCGAAACTAAAATTTGGTGCAGGATCTGCTGTATCAACAGGAATCGATTATACGGTTTTTTTCATCCTGTACGGATCGGGATTAGGGCTTTCCGTAGCTATTTATCAGGCGGCAGCTCAGACCTGTGGCATGGCAACTAATTTTGTGATTCAACGAACTCTGGTTTTTGAGAAAAACCGTGGACTGGGAGCCTCGTTCATTTGGTCAATTAGTTTTTCGGTGTTAGGTCTTATCGCAGCCAGCGGACTGGTTCAAATCCTGCATTCCTTTCGATTTTTTCAGGAATACCCCATCGTTATGAAGGTATTAGTCACCGGTCTTTTCTTCGTATTCAACTTCTACACCAAACAGCTGGCCTTCGAAAAAAAGATGAACTGGTAACCATCATACAGTTACCGGCGCCGTGAACTCCATGCCCAATACCTCAAGGATGGTTTTGTACACACCTTATATCGTATTTCCAATGGATATACCAACAGGGCGAAGTGTAGCATTATATTTCCGTTTGTATTTTTGTCATATTTAGAATAATGTATGGCGTATTTTGATTATCTAAGTATTCCAGAATTTATACCATTATGAAAAATAAGCTTCCTTATATCATCTTATTAGTAGTTGCTTTCTTAGCTATGTTTAATTTGGTTCCTCCCAAGCAGGTTGAAGCCAGAAGTCAGATCTGTGAACACTGGAATGACTGTGCGGAAGATTGTACCTGGCCTCCTGCCAACTGCATGTGTGAAGTAGTGGTAGAAGTCCCTTCAAAGTAATATTAGTCCCCTTTGGTGGGTTATTCCATTTATATGATCATCAGGCGGATGGCAATATTCTATCGTTCTCGTTCTGGTTTTTTGATGATCGACATACGGTATACAGACATTTCATTGGTCTGAAAAGTATTGGAAGCTATCCATCGATCTAAGACATGTAGAAGAGAAACTATGACAGACCACTTTTTCAATACTTGCTCTACATGTAGAAACCTCTTTGCTCTGCTTGGTTTGGCTATGCTGCTTTCCTGTACCGAAAAAGGCCAAACAGAAAAAGAGAACGGCATGCTGGAAGCGGTATTAGTTAAACAGTATGCGTACAGTATAAAAGACACAACTGACCTGCTGGTAGGCAGGCTCAGGTACTCCTTTAAAGCCAACCTGATAGCTGATCGGTTCGCGTTTTATGACGAAACCCAAAAGCGCATACTGGTCACCGATTCTCTGGGCAATGTGTTAACGGTAATAGGAGGGGAAGGAAAAGGGCCCAAAGAGTTTGTTAAAGTGATGGGCTATACGTTTGATGAACACAATAACATGGTTGTACTTGACGGTGGGCAATACCTGGTGAAGATTTTTGACCTCGAAGGAAATCCAATACATGCTTTTGAACCGGAACAGGAAAATATATCGTTAGCAGGGTGGGCAATGGAAGCCCGAAATGATCGCATTTTGTTCGGTGCGATTGAACCCCGGTACCTTGCTCAACTTCCCAATGCAGAAGGCTCAAAAATGATAGCCGCTTATGGGTATAGCGGTGAGTTACTGGATACGTTTGGACAATATGATTCTCTCACTAACAAGAGTAAAAACTATGTCATTTTCCCAAAAATAGCTTTAGATGAAGAAGGAAATCATATCTACACTATCCGTTCAACCGGTTACACTATTCAAGAGTGGAACCTGAACACAAAAGACCGGACGATGGTATTTCATCAAAAACCGGTTCACTTTCAGGAGCCTCGAAGAAAAATATCTCCTCACTGGCCCCGGGAAAAAATCGGAAAGGAATCCACTGGTTCCAGTTTTATCGTTGATGTTACCTAATAAAAAATCGAGTTTGATTTCCGCCAATAACGCACCCTCCCGGCTATATATGGCTACAAAGTGA